>JAZRYO010000083.1:0-5212 GCA_045600785.1 Christensenellaceae bacterium
GAGCTACCAAGCTGCTCTACTCCGCGATTCAATGCTTGTATATATTACCTTAATTTGTTTTAATTGTCAACTAAAATTACCCGTTTTATTAAAAAAACTTCAAATAGTTTTATTTTATTCGCCCGCACCCTTTTAGGTGCGGGCGAACTTACGATTATCGTTTATCGTACGGCTTTTTTCCGTATAAACTTTCGACGTTATCGCTATATTTTTTCATTTTATCATACTGTTTAAGTTCGACGCTATCGTCAAACTCGCCCAAAATTTTTCTCTGTTCTCTCGAAATTTTCGTGGGGATTTCGACGTTGACGGTTATAAACAAATTTCCCGTTCCGTATCTCGAATTTATGCCCTTGCCACGAACGGTAAACACTTTGCCGTTTTGCGTGCCTTCGGGGATATCTAAATCGACCGTTGAATCGACCGTCGGGACTTTCACCGTACCGCCAAGACAAGCCGTCGTAAAGTCGATAGGAAGGTCTATATAAAGGTCATAATTCTTTCTCTTGAATATTTTATGCGGTAAGACTTTGAAAACGACGATAAGGTCGCCTGCTTCTCCGCCCGTAGTCGACGCTTCGCCAAAGCCTTTTTTCTTCATATAACTTCCGGTATCTGCGCCTGCGGGTATATCCAAATGCACCGTCGTTTGTCTTTTATTATATCCCTTTCCGCCACAAGATTCGCATCTTTCGGTAATTATTTTTCCCGTTCCGCCACAAGACTCGCACTTTCTCGTCGATACCGTACGGAAAATAGAATTTCCCGAAACGTACTGTACCGTTCCTTGACCGTGGCAAGTTTGACACGTCTTATACGCCGTACCGTTTTTTGCGCCCGTCGAACGACAAGCAAGACAAGGCTCTTTTCTATTATAAGTTATGTCCTTCTTGCAACCTTTTGCGCTATCTAAAAACGAAAGTTCGACTTCTATCGTGATATCTTCGCCCGTTCTGTCTTCGGGTTCGCTTCTTCCGCCACCCGTGAACTGACTGAAAATATCCCCGAATATGTCGCCAAAGCCACCGAAACCGCCACCTTGACCAAATCCGCCGAAACCTTGACCGCCCGAAAATCCGGGGTGTTCGAGTTCGTAATCGTATTGTTGACGTTTACCTTCGTCCGACAAGACTTCGTTCGCTTCGTTTATTTCCTTAAACTTCTTTGCGCACTCTTCGTCGTTGGGGTGAAGGTCGGGGTGATATTGACGGGCAAGTTTACGGTATGCCGATTTTATTTCGTCTTGCGACGCATTTTTATTTATGCCGAGTGTTTCGTAATAATTTTTTGCCATATTTATATACCCGATACGCCTGTCGCCTAACGGCGACAGGCGTTAGAAATTAAATTAGTTTTGATGGAATTCGGTATCGCCGTCAGTTGATGCGCCTTCGGGATTTCCTTGCGGTCCTGCCTGTTCGCTTGCTTGTTGATAAAGTTTTGTAAATACCGGCTCGATATCTTTGGAAAGTTTTTCGGTTGCCTTAACTATCCTATCGTTATCGTCGGACGCAAGTTCTTCTTTCGCTTCTTTAACCGCACTTTCAACCAAAGACTTATCTTCTTCGGAAAGTTTATCTCCGCTGTCTTTAACAGTCTTTTCTACTTGGAAAATCAAACTGTCGAGTTTGTTTTTATTTTCAACCGCTTCCTTTCTCTTTTTGTCTTCTTCTTCGTATCTTTCGGCTTCTTTAACCGCCTTATCGATATCTTCTTCGGAAAGATTAGTCGACGAAGTAATCGTTATATCTGCAGCCTTTTGAGTACCCAAATCCTTTGCGGTAACGTGAACTATGCCGTTTGCGTCGATATCGAAAGTGACTTCGATTTGCGGAATTCCTCTCGGTGCGGGCGCAATACCGCCAAGGTTAAATTGTCCCAACGTTTTATTGTCTTTTGCGAATTGTCTTTCGCCTTGTAAAACGTGAATAGTAACTTCGGGTTGGTTATCTGCCGCCGTCGAGAATACTTGAGATTTCTTTACGGGGATAGTCGTGTTTCTGTCTATAAGTTTGGTAAATACACCGCCCAAAGTTTCGATACCCAAAGAAAGCGGAGTAACGTCCAAAAGCAAAACGTCTTTGACTTCGCCGGTCAAGACACCGCCTTGAATAGCAGCGCCGATTGCGACGCATTCGTCGGGGTTTATGCCCTTAAACGGCTCTTTGCCTGTTTCTTTCTTAACTGCATCGACTACTGCGGGAATTCTCGTAGAACCGCCGACCAAAATAACTTTTGCTATATCGTTATAAGAAAGTCCTGCGTCTTTCATAGCCTTTCTCATAGGCTCTTTGGTTTGTTCGACAAGGTCTGCGGTCATAGTATCAAACTTGTCTTTCGTAAGCGAAATATCAAGGTGTTTAGGGCCGGTTGCGTCTGCGGTTATGAACGGTAAATTAATGTTAGTCGAACTCATAGAAGAAAGTTCTATCTTCGCCTTTTCAGCCGCTTCCTTTATTCTTTGCATTGCCATTTTATCGTTAGAAAGGTCAATGCCTTCTTTTGACTTAAAGTCGGCAACGACGAAGTCCATAATCTTCTTATCGAAGTCGTCTCCGCCAAGCATACAGTTTCCGTTAGTCGCCAAAACTTCGAATACTCCGTCGCCGATATCGAGAATAGATACGTCGAACGTTCCACCGCCTAAATCGTAAATCATTACCTTATGCGACGACTTATCTTTGTCAAGACCGTAAGCAAGCGCTGCGGCAGTAGGTTCGTTGATTATACGGAGAACGTTAAGTCCCGCAATCTTTCCTGCGTCTTTAGTCGCTTGTCTTTGACTGTCCGTAAAATATGCGGGGCAAGTGATAACGGCGTCTTTAACGGTTTCGCCCAAATAACTTTCGGCGTCCTTTTTAAGTTTTGCCAAAATCATTGCCGAGATTTCTTGCGGTGAATATTTTTTGTCGTCGATTGAAACTTTATAGTCCGAACCCATATGTCTTTTTATAGATATAACCGTTCTCTCTCCGTTAGCGACGGCTTGACGTTTCGCTACTTGACCTACGAGTCTTTCTCCGTCTTTTTGAAAACCGACTACCGAAGGAGTCGTTCTTGCGCCTTCTGCGTTTGCGATTACGGTGGGTTCTCCGCCTTCCATTACCGCTACGCAAGAGTTTGTTGTACCAAGGTCTATTCCTATTACTTTACTCATTTTTCTATCTCCTAATAATTATATTTCATTATTTAATAACAGATACCTGTGCGTATCTGATTACTTTCTCTCCGAGTTTATATCCTCTGCCGAAAACCGCCTTAATATGACCGCTTTCGTCTTTTTCGCTCTCTTTTTCGACTTGCATTACCGCAGATGCGGTGTTCGGGTCGAAAGGCTCGCCTTCTTCGGGCGAAAACTCTTTAACTCCCATAGAGTCCAACGTTTCGTGATATTTTTTCAAAAGAAGTTCGATTCCTTCTCTCGTCTTATCGTCAAGTTGCATTTTAAGTGCCCAATCTAAACTGTCGCCTATATTTAAGACTTTCGATATAACGTCGAGTTTGCCGTCGTCGTAAGCCGACCTTACGTCTTCCGCCTTACGCTTTCTGACGTTCTCGCAGTCCGCCCTTGCACGAAGATAATCGTTTTTGGTTTCTTCTAATTGCTTTTTAAGTTCTGCGTTTTCCGATTTCAAAATCTCTGTTTCGCTCGGCTTTTTGGGCGTCGCCTTTTTCTCGGTCTTTTCGGGTTCTTTTTTTACTTGTTGTTCTTTCTTTTCGTCTGCCATTTTACCTTTCCCTGTTTGACAATATACTTTCTAATATTTTTCCGACGTTCTCTAAAACCGCAACTACCTTTTGATAATCCATTCTAATCGGTCCTATTACGCCGTAAGTGCCTATTTCCGTTCCGTTCGCCGAATAAGTCGCAGTAACAAGCGAACAGTCTTCGGGGATTTCGTCGTATCCGTCCGAACCTATCTTTACGTTTATTTTAATATCTCTATTGTCGCCGACTAATAAATTCATAACTTTATCTTTACTCGTAACGACCGATAGGAAATTTCTTATCTTCGACACGTCGGCGTAATCGGGGTGGTTTAATATCTTGTCTTCACCCGCCATAACGACGTCGTCGTCCTTTGCCGAAACGTAAACTTTCAGGGCTTCGATAACGTTTAAGAATATGTTTTTGTATCCCATAAAATTATCTTCGAGTTCGGGTTTTATTTGACATATTTCTTCAAAACTCTTGCCCCTGAACATATTGTCCAAAATTTTTTCGGCTTCGGTCAACTGTTCGTCGGTTAAACTCGAAGGTATCGTTATAAAGTTGTCTTTAAGTAGTCGCCTTTCGGTGACGATAAGCACGAGTGCTTGGTCGGGCTTATAACGGAAAAACTTAATGTTGATTATCTCTTCCTTTACGTCGTGGCTCTTAATTCCGACCGAAGTGTAGGAAGTGAGTTCGCTAATTATTTTCGCCGTGTTTTTAACGACTTCTTCCAAATTGTCCGCCTTTTCCAAAAATATCTTTTTGATATAGTCGAGTTCTTTTGTCGTAAGTTTATCCTTTATCATAAGGTCGCTTACGTAAAGTTTATAGGCTTCCGCCGACGGAACTCTCCCGGACGACGTATGAAGTTGCGTTAAATAACCGAGTTCTTCAAGTGCCGAAAGTTCGTTCCTTACCGTTGCCGAACTTAAATTTTTCAAGTGCTTTTCGGTTAAACTCTTTGACGAAACGGGAACAGCCGTATCAATATAATCGTCAACGACGTACTGTAAAATTTTTTTCTTTCTGTCGGAAAGTTCCATATTTGGCACTCCTTTTGTTTGACCGTTAGCACTCTTTTTGTTTAAGTGCTAATTTCGGGTATATAATAAACCAAAAAGACGCACTTGTCAATAGTTTGTGCGTCTTTTTTGAAAATTTTTTATAATTTTTTATTTTTTTATTATTTGTCGGGAATTTTACACTCCGTAAACGTCTTTAACCTTGCTTTCCAAATAGTTCAAATAATAGTCGGCGTCGAATTTTCCGTTTAACACCTTTTCTAAAAGTTCGGACGACTTATAAAGGCAACCGTACTTCCAAATATGTTCTTTATTCCACTCGTTTATAGGCTTAAAATTGCCCTTTTCGATATTCTCGTCAACGTTTACCGTTTTTTTCATAATTTGAAGGAATTGCGCACCGTAAGCACTGCCAAGCGCATAAGACGGGAAATAGCCTATCACACCGCCCGACCAATGACTGTCTTGTAGCGCA
>JAZRYO010000084.1:0-3672 GCA_045600785.1 Christensenellaceae bacterium
GATTTAATTTTAAGGGTGTTGCTATTACCCTTCGTGAAAGTTTATCGGCAAACGACAATAACTGGTCGGGTATGCTTTATACTGACGGAAAGGCTTATTTTTCAAAGAAATACGCAATACACATAGTCGATAGAGTCGGTGGTGGCGACAGTTTCGGCGGTGGACTTATCTATTCGCTTATAAACGGTTTCGATTCTCAAAAGGCTATTGAATTTGCGGTGGCGGCGTCTTGCTTAAAACACTCGATTGAAGGCGATTATAATATGGTTTCCGTTAAGGAAGTCGAAACGCTTGCGGGTGGGGACGCATCGGGTAGAGTACAAAGATAAAAGGAAAAATATGGAATTAAAAGAACTTATCGTCGAAAGAAAAACGAAAAAGATTTTTCGGGACGGCGACAAACTTATCAAACTTTTCGACGAGAATTATTCGAAGTCGAATATATTAAACGAAGCCTTAAATCAATCGAGAGTGGAAGAAACGGGGCTGAATATCCCAAAGATTAGAGAAGTATCTTTAATCGACGGGAAATGGGCTATTGTTATGGACTATATCGAAGGCGAAACGCTTGAAAGCCTTATGAAAAAAAACCCCGAAAAGATTGACGAATACATTGAATATTTTTGCAAAATTCAATCGGATATACACAGTCGTAAAAGTCCGCTTTTAACAAAGTATAAGGATAAAATGGTGTCAAAAATCATGCAAAGTGATTTAGACGCATCATCACGCTACGACCTTTGTTTAAGGCTTAATGAAATGCCTATGCACAACCATTTGTGCCACGGCGATTTTATTCCGTCTAACGTCGTAATCACGAAAGACGGTACGCCGTACATTTTGGACTGGTCGCACGCAAGCCAAGGAAACGCTACTGCCGACGCCACCAAAACGTATTTGCTTTTCAAACTTCAAGGGGAGGAAGAAACGGCTGAAAAATACATTGACGTTTTTTGCAAAAAAACGAACGTAAAGCGTGAATACGTCGATGCTTGGATTCCGCTTATTGCGGCGGCACAACTTTTGAAATCGTCGCCCGAAAATAAAAAGTTTTTCAGGTCTGTAATTTACAAGTATTATGAATCATAAATTTGATACAAAAGTTCAAGTATTGAAATATAAAGTTTTATCCGAAGTCGCAAGACTTGCGTGGGAAGATTCATTACTTGAAAATATAACCGAAATACCGCAAACGATTGTCCCCGGGAAAATACCTTCGATGAGATGTTGTGTTTATAAAGAACGTGCGATATTAAACGAAAGGGTAAAACTCGCCGTTGGCGGTAATAAATTCAACCATAAAGTAATTCACGTTATCGATATTGCTTGCGACGATTGTCCAACCGGCGGATATGAAGTTACTTCCGCTTGCCGTGGTTGTCTTGCGCATAGATGCGAAGAAGCGTGCGCTGTAAAAGCCATATCCTTCGGCTCTGACCAAAGGGCAGTTATCGATAAAACAAAATGTAAAGAATGCGGTATGTGTTCAAAAGCATGTCCGTATCACGCAATCGTAAATTATAAACGTCCTTGCGAGTCAACGTGTAAAGTTAAGGCAATTTCAATGGGCGAATATAAGGAAGCGAAAATTGATTACGATAAGTGTACTTCTTGCGGTGCATGTGTTTACGCTTGCCCCTTCGGTGCTATAACCGATAGGTCGTATATTTTGGACGTTATTGACCTTATCAAGAGTAAAGAAAACAATAAAAACAAAGTTTACGCACTTATAGCCCCGTCTTTTGCAAGTCAATTTACATATGCGTCGCTAGGACAAATAATAACCGCAATAAAAGAATTAGGGTTCGACGAAGTCGTCGAAGTATCTTACGGTGCGGATATCGTTGCCTATAATGAAGCGCAAGAACTTGTCGAGAAAGGTCTTTTGACTTCATCTTGTTGTCCTGCGTTTGTCAATTTAATCGAGAAGGAATTTCCGGATTTACTAAAATACGTTTCGAGTAATTTATCTCCTGCCGGGACTATTGCAAATCGTATTAAACAAAAAGACTGTAGCGCAAGGACTGTGTTTATCGGACCTTGTACGGCAAAGAAAACGGAGTTCCAAAAAGAGAAATACGTTCCGCTCATCGATAGCGTATTAACTTTTGAAGAATTGCAGGCGCTTTTCAATAGTAAAGACATTAAGCCCGACGAGTTGCCCGAAAGCAATTTCGACACGTCGTCTTCTTTTGGAAGAAAGTTTGCGAGAAGCGGTGGCGTATCCGACGCAGTAAAAGAAGTTCTTAAAGAAACGGGTTCTTCTTTTGAACTTAAACCGCTTGTTTGCAACGGAATCGAAGAATGTAGAATTGCGCTTTTAAGATTACAAAAAGGCAACTTACCTTTTAACTTTATAGAAGGTATGGCTTGTGTCGGCGGTTGTATAGGTGGTGCGGGTTGTTTAACTCACGGCGATAAAAATGCCACCGCAGTTGAAAAATACGGCGATATGGCTACTATAAAAACCGTCAAAGAAAGCGTTGAAAAATAAAAAAAATCTTCCGTAATCGGAAGATTTTTTTGGGTTAAATTTTAGTTCTTTTTACAAAACGATTTGCAAAAATGCGGAGTATTTATACTTTCCGAACTTGTTTTTTCGTTTGAAATTTCAATCGTGCCTAAATTGCAACAATTACAATCTTCGGCGTTGTGTTCGCATTCGCAAACGTTGCATTTAACTCTACAATTTTCTATATCCATAATTTTCTCCTTTGATTTTAGTATTGTCAAGGGAGATTTTTTTATACTATTCTAAAATACTGTTTTTATATTCTCTCGGAGTCATAGTCGTTTTTTTCTTAAAGGTTTTAGTAAAATGTGGCAAAGAATCGAAACAAAGCGAATATGCAATTTCCGAAAATGAGTGGTTTTCTCTTATAAGTTGCTTGCTTTCTTCTATTTTCATTTCTAAAAAGTAGTCGATTATCGATTTACCCGTTTTTTCCTTGAACGTTTTGCAAATGGTCGTTTTTCCGTAGTGCAAACTACTTGCGATTTGGTCGAGAGTAATCTTATTATATAAATTATATTCGAGTATTTTTATTATCTCGTCGTGAAGTTCAAAAGAATCTTCGACTTTTGATATGAAAATTTCAGCGGAAGTCGGTTTTGACGTTTCGTTTCTAATAAGTTTAATCAAAAGTTCTTCTAAATTGTTTTTGATTATTTGCGCACCGCCGATATTTGGGTTTTCTTTCAGAACGAGTTGAAACAAATTAGGGTTAAAATCGGGGATTATAAATGTATTTTTTGCTTCGGTCATAATTGAAGAAAGTAAAAATCTTTCGTCTTCAGGCACTAAAAAATGTTTGTCCTTAAAATAGTTCATCGTCTTCGACTTGCACTCGAAACTTATTATAAAAATATTCGAAGCGGAAGTTTTATCGCCTTCGACGGAGTGTGATTCGTTAGGCGACATAAAAATAATTTCGCCCTTTTTAAGTAAATGCCGTCCGGTACTGTTTAGAACGTAAACGCAGTTTTTATCGCAATATATCGCTTCCCAAAAATCATGCGTTTCTTGTGGGAATTCGTACGTTTTGATAAGTTTTTGATAGTGAATAGTTACAATTTTCGATATCGAAAGCAAATTCGATATTTTGTACATATAAAATGTTTTTTCTTCCATAGTTCAACCTTATAAAAAATTATATCAAATTTAAAAGAAAA
>JAZRYO010000085.1:0-2898 GCA_045600785.1 Christensenellaceae bacterium
AAGAAGAATTTTTGCGTGCGGTCGAAGACGGTACGGTTTTAGATTTACTCAATTTTATTAAAGTCAAAAAGGGCGAGTGGTATTTTATAAAGTCGGGAACTTTGCACGCTATCGGTGCGGGAGTAACCCTTTGCGAGATACAACAAAACAGTAATTTAACTTATAGAGTTTACGATTATAAGCGTAAAGATAAAGACGGAAACGAAAGACCTTTGCATCTTGAAAAAGCGGTAAAGGTTATGGACTTTTCAAAATTTTCGCCGACAAAGTTAGATGTTGATTTGGGCGATAAACGGCTTATAGGTGCGTCAAAGTACTTTTCCGCATACGAAATCGACGTTGACGGAGATAAAGAATTTATAACCGACGAAAAGTCGTTTTCTTCCTTTACTTGTTTAGACGGCAAGGGAAAAATCGACGGCAAGGAGATTAAAAAAGGCGACACCTATTTCGTTCCCGCAGGTTTTGGGAAATATACGGTAAAAGGAAAACTCAAAATGATTTTAACCGAAGTCAGAAAATATTACGTCGGAGTCGATTTGGGCGGAACGAATATAAAGTGTGGTATCGGCGATGATAAAGGCAATCTAATAATTACGGGAAATGCGCCGACCGAGACCGAAAAGGGCGAAGATAAAGTAATAGAAAATATTGCCACTTTGGTTAATGATTTACTTAAAAAAGCAGGTTTGGGACTCGGCGATATAGAAAGAGTAGGTATGGGAGTCCCCGGTATGATAGACGGCGGAAGCGGTACGGTACTTTTTTCGAATAACTTCAAGTGGAAGAACGTTAAAATCGTTAAAAAACTTCAAGGATATTTGCCACTTCCTATAACCATATCCAACGACGCTAACGTTGCGGCGCTCGGCGAAGCGACTTTCGGTGCGGGTAAAGATTATGACGACGTAGTATTTTTAACTCTCGGAACGGGAGTCGGCGGTGGTATTATCGTCAAGAACGATTTGGTCGTCGGAAACAGGTCGGCGGGAGCAGAACTCGGGCATATGGTAATAGTTGACGGCGGAGAGCAATGCACTTGCGGAAGAAAAGGTTGTTTCGAAGCCTATTCGTCGGCAAACGCACTTATAAAGTTTACCGTTCGTGCAATGCAAAACCATAAAGACAGTTTAATGTGGGAGATAGGCGGAACGGAAAAGGTTTCGGGTAAAACGCCTTTCGACTATGCGAGCCGAGATAAGTATGCAAAAGAAGTCGTTGACGAATATATAGAAAAACTTGCGTGCGGAATAATAAATATCGCAAACGTATTCCGTCCTAACGCCGTTTTACTCGGCGGTGGGGTATGCGCACAAGGGGATAATTTAATCAAACCTTTGCAAAAACTCATAGACAAAGAAATTTTCGCAGGGAGTATCGGGCCTAAATGTCCCGTAAAGATAGCGACGTTAGGTTCTCTTGCGGGAACTTACGGTGCATTAGCGCTTGCGATAACTTCAAAATAAAAAAATAGCCGTTTTAGGTCGATTTACGTTGACAAAAAACGGCTATAATTATATAATAATTAAAATTGTGCCGAAAAAGGCATTACCAAGGACGGTAGTATGGAATTTTTCAAAATCTCTCTTGCAGGCGACTTGGGTAGCGGAAAAACTACGGTAGGAGCAAAACTTCAAAGCAAGTTTAACGCCGAAGTCGTATCGATAGGAAAAATCGCACGCAAAATGGCGAACGAAATGAATATGACGATTAAAGAATTTAACGTCTATCAAGAAAAGCACCCCGAAATCGATAAGGAGTTAGACGGTAAACTTTCGGAATACGTCGGACTTAAAGGTAATTATATTTTTGATTCGAGAATGGCGTGGCACTTCGTTCCCGACGCATATAGCGTATATATGAAATGCGATAAGGAAGAATCGGCAAGAAGAATAGTCGGGGAAAAGCGTGGCGACGAAAAATACAGCGACGTAAAAAGTGCCGCAGACGAACTTTTCAAAAGGCGTGAAAGTGAAAAATTGAGATACAAAGAGTTCTACGGAGTGGATATCGTCGATATGAAAAACTACGATTTAGTCGTCGATACCACGAATAAAACGGCTGACGAAGTCGCCGAAGAGATAATAAAAAATTATAAGGAAAAGGTATAAAAATGCATTGGGCTGAAAGATTAGCAGACGAGTTAATTAAAGAAAATCCGAATAAAGAAGAATTTTTGTGTGCGGCGGGAACTAGCCCGTCGGGTTCTGTTCACATAGGTAATTTCAGAGATATAGCGACGCCTTACTTCGTCGTTAAAGCACTTCGCAAAATGGGTAAAAAGGCAAGACTTATGCTTTCTTGGGACGACTTTGACAGACTTCGTAAAGTTCCTAAAAACATAGCCGAAATAGCCCCCGATTTTGAAAAGTATATCGGTATGCCGTACTGTATGATACCCGACCCTTACGGGAAATATTCTTCGTTTGCGGAATATAACGAAAAAGAGTACGAGAAGTCTTTGGAAGAGTTAGGCATAGATATCGAATTCCGTTATCAAGGCAAAGAATATACTTCGGGCAGATACGTCGAAGGCATTATTCACTCTATGCACAAGAGAAAGGAAATTTACGATATTTTAATGAAATATAAAACGCAAGACAGCGACGAAGGAGAAAGGGAAACCTATTATCCCATAAGCGTTTACTGTTCGGCGTGCAAAAAAGACTTTACCGAGATATTATCTTACGACGAACAAAAAGAAGAAATAACGTATAGATGTAAAGCGTGTGGAAAAGAAGAAACGGTATCGCTTAAAGAATATCACCTCGTAAAACTTATGTGGAAAATCGATTGGCCTATGCGTTGGGGAGTCGAAGGAGTTGACTTTGAACCGGGTGGAATAGACCATGCGGCAGCGTCGGGTTCTTACGTCGTTGCAAAGGATATAGCAAAAGA
>JAZRYO010000086.1:0-2820 GCA_045600785.1 Christensenellaceae bacterium
TTTCAACTAAATATTTACTCGGAAAGGAAAGTGAAGACTTTTACCTTTTACCCGAAAAAGAGAGATATCGATTTATTGATTTACAAAGTGTATTTCAAAACTCCAACCCGTTATATTTGGAAATCGGTTCAGGGAAGGGACAATTTGCTTTTGAAATGGCAAAAAAATATCCTTTTGTTAATTTTATAGCCGTAGAAAAAATAAGCAACGTCATTATAGATTCATTGGAAAGGGCAGAGAAAGAAAACCTTAAAAATCTTTATTTTCTAAACGTTGGTGCAGAAAATTTGAAATATTTTTTGAAAGACAATACCGTGTCAAAGATTTTTCTAAATTTTTCTTGTCCGTATCCAAAATACACATATAGAAACCGTCGTTTAACTTATTGGCGTTATTTAGAACTTTACAAAAAACTTTTAACGACTGACGGAGAAATAATTCAAAAGACGGATAACGTTGATTTTTTTGATTTTTCTATTCAATCGTATAAAGAAAACGGATTTAACTTAAAAGAATTAACCTACGATTTATATTCTTCTTCCGTTATCGATAACGTTCAAACCGAATACGAACAAAACTTCTTAAAACAAGGTAAAAAAATTTGCAAAGTCGTGGCATATAAATGAAGAATACTCTAATTAAAAAACTTTACGAATCTTTTTTGTCGGTTGTCCCGATAACATTACTCGTAGTAATTATCAACTTAATAATAAAAACCGAAAACAAAATGGATAGCCTAACGCTCGTATCCTTTCTTTTCGGTGCTTTTTTTATTGTTTTAGGTATTGCGCTTTATACTCTCGGCGTCGATACCGCAATGACGCCGATAGGTTCTCATTTGGGTTCTAAAATAACTAAAACGAGAAAACTTTGGTTTATACTTCTTATGAGTTTTATTATCGGAATAATAATTACGATAGCCGAACCAGACTTAACCGTTTTAGAATCTCAAGCGGGAATTAAAGGACTTAAATATATAATTGCCGTCGGAATAGGTCTTTTTATGATAATATCGGTACTTCGTATCGTTTTTAGAATAAATCTTAAAATATTACTTCTTATTTTATATTCCGTAGTATTTTTTATCGTGGTTTTTTCAAAAGAAAATATTATTCCGCTTGCCTTTGATTCGGGCGGGGTAACGACAGGACCTATAACCGTCCCGTTCATTATTGCATTAAGCGTCGGAATTACAGGCGTACTCGGTGGTAAAGGTCAAAGCGATAACGAGTTCGGAACAATAGGAATTTGTTCCGTAGGGCCGATTTTGACTGTTTTGGTCGTAAGTATTTTTATGAATATTTCTCCTATAAACGAAGAAGTTGAAATTATAAAGTATTCTTCGTTTAGCGGTGTACTTCAATCGTTTTTCGGTTCGATACCGAAATATCTTCTCGAAGTTATTTTTGCGCTATTACCTATCGTTGTCCTTTTTTTGATTTTTCAAATCTTTTCGCTAAAATTAACAAAGATTCCTTTTATGAAAATAATAACGGGTATTATATACTCGATTATTGGACTAACTTTATTTTTTACAGGTGTAAACGTTGGGTTTATAAACGCAGGGAAGATAACCGGTATGGTTTTGGCGTCGTATAATAAATGGTCGATAATTCCTTTCGGCGTTTTGATAGGCTGTTTTATTATTTTTGCCGAACCTGCCGTCCACGTTTTATGCAAACAAGTCGAAAGCGAAACGAATGGCGTTATTAAAAAATCTACTATGATGATAACTTTGGCAATTTCTATGGCTATCGCCGTTGGACTTTCAATGCTTCGTATCGTTATAAATTTAGATTTTATTTATTTAATCGCTCCGGGGTATTTACTCGCACTACTTTTAATGATTTTTTCGCCAAACAACTTTACGGGTATTGCGTTTGATTCGGGCGGAGTAGCGTCAGGACCTATGACGGCAACTTTTTTACTTCCGTTTGCTTCGGGTGCTTGCTATTTTTTAGAAGGTTCATCTCAAAACGAAACTTTCGGACTCGTTGCCTTGGTTGCACTTCTTCCGCTTATTTCAATTCAAATAATAGGAATCGTATTTAAGCTTAAAGCGTACATCGATAAAATTAAAGTCGGTCGCTACTTTAAGGGTTTGCTTAAAAAAGAAGGTCAAATTATTGACTTATCCCATTACGTAAATAAATAAAAGAAGGTGATAAAAATGCCAAAATCTAATCTTTACGTTTTAATCATAATAATCGACAGGTCGAAAACCGAAGAACTCCTTTCTTTTTTAATGAATAATAAGGACGTCAACTTTTTGAACGTTCTTCAAGGCGTCGGCACGGCAAAATCAGACCTTTTAGAAGTTTTAGGGATAGGAAACGACGAAAAATCGGTAATATGTTGTACGCTTTATGAAAATCGTCTTAAAAGTGTTTACGAGACGTTAACTTGCGACTTTGGATTTTTGCATAAAGGAAACGGAATTGCCTTTACAGTTCCAATAAATAGCGTCGGCGGACCGGCGTCGTTATATTTGTTAAGTAAAGTTAAATAGGAGATAAAATATGAAATACGAATTGATTGTATCTATAGTAAATAGAGACTATGCGACTCAACTTATGGACAGCGCAAAACTTCAAGGCGCAAAAGGTGGCACGATTTTAAGCGGACGTGGTGCAGGCGGTCAAGATGCCATGAAGCTTTTCGGACTTACAATTCAACCCGAAAAAGAAATAGTTTTAATAATAGTCGAAGAAAAAATAAAAGCAAACGTTATGAAGGCAATATCCGACTCTGTGGGACTTAATACTCAAGGTGCGGGAATTTGTTTCAGCGTTCCCGTCGATAACGTTTTGGGGGCTTCTT
>JAZRYO010000087.1:0-1557 GCA_045600785.1 Christensenellaceae bacterium
TGCTTGAAAGTGGCGAGATAGAAGACGGGGTTTTATCAAACTCCGTATTGACAATCGACGGCATTTCCGACTTAAAGAAAATAGAATATTTTTCAAAGAAATACGACAAGCAAACGAAAGTGCAAATTGCAATAAATACGGGTATGAACAGAATAGGCGTGTCGAATAAAAAATCTTTTTACGAACTTATGAATTTTATTAACGGAAGCAAAAATCTTCGTTTAGAAGGCGTTTTTTCGCATTTATATAATGACAAAGTCGAAAGCGACTGTGAATTGCAAAAAAGAATTTTCGATAATTTAACCGCCGAATTAGAAGTTAAAAAGTCTTTGTCGGCGACGGGGAAAGCGACGGATAAAAAATACCGATACGACGGCGTTAGAGTAGGTATAGGACTATACGGATACGGCTATGGTTTTTTATCGCCCGCCTTATCTTTATACGGTAAAGTTTTGAAGATAAATAGATTAAACCCTTTAGATAGCGTCGGATACGGCAAAAGATTTATTGCGACAAAAGAAACGTTTATCGCAACGTTATCACTCGGTTATGCCGACGGCGTGCCGAGAAGTTTTACGGGCGGAAAAGTAATAATAAACGGAAAACTCCGTGAAGTCGTCGGAAACGTCTGCATGGACTGTTCGTTTTGTATCGTCGATAAAGCGACGAAAGTCGGCGACGACGTAATATTTATAGGCGAAAATAACGGGATAAGACTTTATGCCGACGAGGTTTCTAAATCGACGGGGACTATTCCTTACGAAGTTTTAACGGGACTTAAAAGAGTAGCCGTAGAATATATAAAAAAGGATTGACTTTTTTGCTTAATAATACTAAAATAAATTAGTATTAAAATATAGGAAGAAACGTTATGGCAGAATTTATGGAAAACTTAAGAAGAACTTCTTACTGCGGAGATTTAAGATTGCAAGACGCAGGCAAAGAAGTCGTCTTAATGGGTTGGACTCAAAGAAGAAGAAATTTAGGAAGTTTAATATTCGTCGATTTAAGAGATAGAACGGGACTCGTTCAAATCGTGTTCGACGATACGACTGACGGAGAAATATTTAGTAAAGCTGAAAAAATCCGTTCGGAGTACGTCCTTGCCGTTAAAGGTGTCGTTCGTGAAAGACAAAGCAAGACTAATAAAATCGCAACGGGCGATATCGAAGTTTTGGCAAGCGAACTTAGAATTTTATCCGAAGCGGATACCACGCCGTTTGAAATCGTTGACGACTCGAACGCCAACGAAGCGTTGCGCTTAAAATACAGATATTTGGATTTGAGAAGACCTTCTCTTCAAAAGAATTTGATGATGCGCTACGAAATTGCAAAAGCGGCAAGAAAATTCTTTGAAGAAAACGGTTTTATCGAAGTTGAAACGCCTATGCTTGGTCGTTCTACGCCCGAAGGC
The DNA here is from genome assembly GCA_045600785.1 of Christensenellaceae bacterium. Classification (GTDB taxonomy): domain Bacteria; phylum Bacillota; class Clostridia; order Christensenellales; family Borkfalkiaceae; genus UBA10281. The sequence continues at coordinate 1,415 of JAZRYO010000087.1, forward strand.
GCAAGAGATTATCTCGTTCCTTCGAGAGTACACGAAGGTTGTTTTTACGCCCTTCCGCAATCTCCCCAACTTTATAAGCAACTTTTAATGATTTCGGGATTTGATAGATACTTCCAAATAACCAAATGTTTCCGTGATGAAGA
>JAZRYO010000088.1:0-4203 GCA_045600785.1 Christensenellaceae bacterium
TAAAAGATTATTTAATTTTTCTAAACAGTTTTTCAAGCGGTAGGTATAAAATCAACACGCTTATAAAGGTACTTATAATATGAACGGTCATAACGGGAATACTTGAAAGAAAATAGCCGTAGGCTTGCGATAAACTCATACCGTAAAATAACGGAGAGATAATATCGTCAAGTAAAGTAAATATAACCGTCATAACGCACGCTACGAGAGTGCAAATTAAAACCCTTGCAATCTTTTCACGCTTTTCTATAAACCCGCCCAAAGCCCCAAAGACGACGGCAAACAAACAATAATATATAATATATAAAATAACTACCGTCGGAAAAAAACCAAAATATATGCACCTTAAAAACGAAAAACATAACCCGACGATTAAAGCCCTCGGGTTTTTATTTACCGTCGTAAACGCCAAAAACAAAACGGTTATAAGTTCTACGCCCGACACGAAGGAAAGCGGAATTTGTACGCCTACCATAAGTGCCGTCATAAGTCCTAAAACGGCAAGTTCTTTTGCTGACTTTTTCATTAGATATTAAGTTCGTCTAAACTCTTTTCAAAGGACGGTAAAACGTTTTTCAAAAAGTATTTAACCGCATCGTCGTCTATTGAATTTACTTCTTTTCCGATACTCTCTTTTGCCTTCGTAAATTCCTTGTTCCCACCTTTGACTTCTTCTATACACTTTATATACGCAGAGATTTTATCGGCGTACTTCATTATTCTATGTTCCAAAGAATCGTCTCCGACGACGAAAGACGAATATTCGTCTTTAAGTTCTTTTGGAAGTGCCGACAAAAGTTTCTCCGCCGAAAGCCTTTCTAAATCTTTATACGCCTTGTTTATCTCTTTATTATAATACTTAATAGGCGTAGGCAAATCGCCCGTTATAACTTCACTCGTTTCGTGATAAAGCGAATAACATAGCGTCTTATACTCGTCGACGTCTTCGTGAAAAATTTCTTTTTTGATAAGCGCCAAAGCGTGTGCTATTGCAGACACTTCAAAGGTGTGTTCCATTATGTTCTCCTCAACCGACGAGTGCATAAGCGACCACCTTTTTATATATTTCATTCTAAATAAATAAGCATAAAAATCGTATGTCATAATATACCTTTTAGTTTATAAAAGGGAGAGAAAATTTTCTCTCCCTTTTGATTTTATTATTTATCGGTTTTCGTTGGTTTTCCTGCTCCGTCTTGTTGTTCGTTCGATATTTCTTTAATTTCAAACGACGGCATCATCGGTTTATCTATCGTTCCCCATAGATTAGTAAGTCTTTCGCAACCTAAAAACGCACTTGCTGAAATATCTTTAACGCAGTCTAATCTAACCTTGGTAAGCGACTCGCAATTAAAAAACGCTCTGTCTTGCAAAACTTGTACCGCATCGGAAAAATAAAGATATGATAAACTCTTGCAATTCCCAAACGCCAAAGTGCCTATCGTAAGTCCGTCGTAATTTTCGGTATCCATAAATACTACGCTCGACAATCTCTCACAATAATAAAACGCTTTTTCTTCAACGAAAAGATAAGTCGAAGGGATAACGACGCTTCTTAAATTCTCTTGATTTGCAAAGCCGTTCGCTTTTACACCTATTACCGCCTTTCCTTCGTGAGTCTTGGGAAGGATAATGTTTTCGGGAAGTTCCACTCCTTCTTTAGCACCGACTTCGTAGCCTGTCGCAGTTAAATAATATTCAAAATATTCGTCGTCGGTCGCTTCTTTACTTCTTAAACCGATATCGCACGAAGTTAAGCATAACCCCAAACACATTACGGTAATTAAAACCGCTAAAAATTTCTTCATTTCTATCTCCTTATATAATAAGTATAAAATCATTGACAAAATTTGTCAAGGCTTTTTTCAAATTGTAAATTTATATACGTCGGATTTCGGTATTTTTCTTGCCCTTGCGACTTCTTTTACGGCGTCCATTTTACTCATACCGTTTTTTATTAAGTGATTTAAGTGTTCTTCAACCGTCAAGTTAAGTAATGGGTTTTCTTGCTTACCGCCTTCAACGACGATTACGTATTCGCCTTTTGGGTTTTCTTCTTTTATTCCGTCTTTTAAGTTAAACCGTTCGGCGTGTTCGTGAATTTTGGTTATCTCTTTGACGGCGACCGCCTTTCTGTCCCCAAGTCCCGAGTATAAATACTCAACCGTCTTTTTTACGTCGTGCGGGGCGCTGTAAAAAATAAGGGTTGCGTCGAGTCCTACAATACTTTTCAAAAGTTCTTCCCTGTCTTTGTTTTTCTCGGGCAAAAAGCCGACGAATAAAAATTTAGACGCATCAAACCCCGATATGATAAGTGCGGGAACGAAAGCAGTCGCACCGGGGACTGTTGTAAACTCTATACCGCTATCTATCAGTTTTTTAATTAAAACGTTGCCGGGGTCGGATATAACCGGAGTGCCTGCGTCGGTAATAAGTGCGACGTTCTTACCTTGTTTTAATTCTTCGATAAGTTTATCTCCCGATTCGTTCTCGTTGAACTTATGATAGGAAACAAGCCTTTTTTTAATATCGTAAGCGTTTAGAAGTTTAAGCGACGTTCTCGTGTCTTCACAAGCGATAACGTCAACGCTTTTTAATACTTCTAACGCCCTTAAACTTATATCTTTCAAATTGCCGACCGGGGTCGATACTATATATAACATAATCAGTTTACCGAATTTTCCAAAACTTTAAGTTGGGGTTTAACGCCTTTAACCCCTTCGACTAAAAACAAATACGGCTTTTTACCGTTAGACGCCGAAACGAATTGCAGTTTACAAGGTTCTATACCGTTTCTTCTCATTTCATATAAAGTGTCCGTAAGCCTTTCGGTTCGTTGACACATACAAAGCCTACCCTTAAACTTTAACTTATCGGCGGAGATTTTAATTATCTCTTGTAAGGTAATTTTTATCTCGTGCCTGCATATCGCAATATCTTCGGTCAAATTGCGTTCTCCCGAATTAGCCTTTTTATAAGGGGGATTGCAAAGGATAAGTCCGTATTTATTATTATACTCGTCGCCTATTTCTTGCAAGGGCATATTGTAGGCGGTAAGTTTTTCTTTAAGTCCGTTATACTCTATACTTCTTTCGCAAAGATTAGAAAGTTCCTTTTGTATCTCGAAAAAGTCTATCGACGAAACGTCTTGATGAAGTGCGTAAAAATGCAAGCCGACAATTCCCGAACCAGAACAAAAGTCGGCGACCTTTTCGCCCTTTTTATATTCCGCAAATTTAGATAGCAAAATAGAGTCCGAAGAAAAACGGTATAAAGATACGTCTTGTATAATTTTTAACCCGTCGATAAGTAAATCGTCGAGCCTTTCGTTTTCGTTTAATGTAATCATATAATAAAAAAATAAGGGGTTGAATTTGCAACCCCCTAATTTCTTTGTTCCTTATTCAGCTTCTGTAGGAGCGCCTACGGGACAAGTAGCGGCACAAGCACCACAACCGATGCAGGTGTCAGCGTCAATTACGTATTGAGTATCTCCTTGCGAAATTGCAGCGACGGGACAATTCTCCGCACAAGCACCGCAAGAAAGACAAGCATCAGTAATTTTATAAGCCATTGCTTTTTACCTCCGTTAGTTTTTGCTACTATATTATAACATATACCTTTAATCTTTGCAATAGAATTTGAAATATAAACTTTTAATTATCGTCGTCTAATATTTCCTTCATTTCTTTGGCTTCTTGCGCCGTTTCGTTCATATCTTCCAAACGGTTGGCGTTTTTAACTTTTATTTCTTTTAACTTATAGTCCTTATAACTGCAACTGCCGTCCGAATTTTCGGTCTTCGTCCTTACTATAAGTTTTAACATATTGTTTGCGATAACCGTTGCCTTTCCGTCGGGTGTTATTACTTCGCTACCGATTTTCGGCATAATCTTAAACGTTTCGGTGTAATGTTCGTTCTCATATTCCAAACAACACATAAGTCGTCCGCAAAGTCCGCTTATCTTTGCAGGGTTAAGCGATAAACCTTGCGTCTTTGCCATTTTTATCGTCACCTTTCTGAAATCGGGCATACAACTCGAACAACAACACGCTCTGCCACACGGACCGAGTCCGCCAAGTATTCTCGTTTCGTCCCTTATCCCAACTTGTCGAAGTTCTATTCTTAAATGGAACGCCGACGCCAAATCCTTGACGAGTTCCCTGAAATCTATTCTCGACGGTGCGGTGAAATAGAAAATA
>JAZRYO010000089.1:0-2812 GCA_045600785.1 Christensenellaceae bacterium
CGGGATATATTAACGCACTCGATTTGCCTAAAACAAAAAACGAAAATAAATGTGATTTTGATTTTGTCCGTTCGTACAAATTATCGCTACTTAAAAAAGTTTGTAAAAATTCAAAGGACGACCTTTATGAAAAAGTATTAAACTATTGTAATGCGGAGATAGAAAAGAGTGCGGAGTTTTTATCGTTAAAAGAATTGAACGACGGAAAACCGTGGCAACAATGGACGAAATACGACGTTGACGCCGATACGCTTTATTTTTATAAGTTCTTGCATTACGTTTTTGACGAGCAATGGAAAAAACTAAAAAGTTATGCAAATCAAAAGGGTATAAAAATAATAGGCGACGTGCCGATATACGTCGATTTGGACAGTTTTGAAGTATATAACAACAGACAAGTTTTTTCATTAGATAAAAACGGCTTTCCGCCGTTTGTTTCGGGCTATCCCGATAATCAAAAATGGGGACATCCGTTATACGATACTGAATATTTGAAAAAAACCGATTATAAATTTTTGCTTGATAGGTTTTCTTATTTTTTAGACAAGTTCGATATGATAAGGATAGACCATTTCAGAGCCTTTTCAAGTTATTATTCGATTCCATACGATAAAGACGCTTGCGACGGTGAGTTCAAAGAAGGACTCGGCGCACCGTTTATCGATAAGTTAAAAAAGATTGTCGGCGACGGTAGGTTGATTGCCGAAGACGTCGGTGGGGAAGATGCGGGAACTCAAAGTCTTATGAATAGATTCGATATCCCCGGTATGAATATTTTGCAGTTTAACTTCAATACGGAATCGTATTCAAGCGATAGAGTTGCTTATACGGGAACACACGATAACAATACGGTCGTCGGGTTTTGCAAGACTTATTTCAAAGAGTTAGAAAAACTGTTGAATTTACACGACGAAAGGGAAATGGGCAAGGCGTGTTTGGAAAAGGTGCTAAATAGTAGTGCGAATTTAGTCGTTTTGCCCGTTCAAGATTTACTTTTGCAAGACGAAAGATTTAGAATGAACGTGCCGGGAACGGTCGGCGATAATTGGCTATATAAAATGACTGACGAAGATTACGAAAACTTACGACAAAACGTAAACGGATACAAAACTTTTTTTATAAAATTCGGGAGATAAAAATGAAAGTATTATGTAATGAACCTATGGATATGAGTTGTATTTGCGGTGGAGTCGTTTTGACCTATTATGCTAAAGACGAAATTCTTTTACAAAATACATTTGAAAAGTTTAACGATTTCGGTGTTTCGATTTATAAAAATCCGCTTGACGAAACGACGATAAATAGGGGTAATTATTCAACTGAAATTCAAGACGTTATATCTTCTTCTTGTTGCTACGTCGTGTTTTTAACAAAAGGGCTTTTTGATTGCAAGCCTGCAAAAATGACTTTAATGTATCAAATGGGTTTTGCGGAAGAATCGGTAAAACTTTCTAAACTCAATCCCAAATTCGACGATACGAACAAAGTTGCGTTTATAAATTGCGAAAAAGATTTATCGCCCAAAGAAATGCTATTCGATTCGCCGTATAACGATACGGAACATATAGATTGCATCGATTCGGTTGACGGACTTATAGAGAATTTATGTAAGAAGTTTATTCTCGAAAAAAACGTTTTTTATACCGATAAGGAAATGAATAGATTAGTATCTAAAAGAATGAAATACCATTTGATTAAGACTAAATTCGACGTTCCGCTTGAACTAATTAAGGAAACGGGTTTTCCGCTTAACGATAATTCTTTTAAGAAGATATTGTCCTATTTTGAAGCGGGCATAAAAATATGTATGTTCGGATACGACAAGGAAGATATTCAATCTTGCATTTATAACGACGAATACGAAATAGACGAAGATTATAAAATTTTCCCGAGTCGTAAAGATAATTTAAGACTTAAAAAGTCGTACATTTCACAAGTTAAAAACGATACAATCGTTTCGCTGTCTTTTATTTTCGAGTATTTTATACCTATACATAGACCACTTGGAACATCCTATAAAGCGTTTATCGAGAGTAAGACGGAAGCGTACGTTTTCTTGAAAAAGATGATGCAAAGTAATTTTAATTTTGACGACGGAATTATTCACGACGTTTATGAAAGCGACGAAGAAAAGCGGATATATTTTTGTTTTGATTTTGCCGTCGGAAACGATTTTAGCCACGGGAATATTAAAGACGCATTGCAAAAGTGGAACGTCGGCGAAAAAGTTGATTTTTGCTATCCGGAATAAAGGTGAATATTATGGCTGATACAAATGAAAATAAAATTAAATTTGATTTTGAAGCACATAGATTTAACGAGGGTGAAAAGAACAGTTTCGGCGTGTTTATTTCGCATAGAAACGACTCGGATAAAACCGAGTTTGTCGAACCGCTTGTTAAAATGTTGCAAGAAAAGGGCATACAAGCAATTTACGACGGTGGTTTTTTAGGTCAAGGAGACGATTTTAGAAAAACTATTTTCAACTATATCCGTTGCTATGCGGGAATAATCGTTTTAACGAAGTCGTCGATAGGTTCTGCTTGGGTACATCACGAACTCGGTCGACTATCGGGACAAGCTATGCCCGTATTTATTTATGACCCGACGTGTTTGACAAAAGGAAAAAACGGCGAAGATTTGTCGGTTAACGATTTTCCGCACCTTTCTCAATTTATGCCTGTTTATCATACTCACGACGAACTTATAAGTGCGATAGAAAACATAAATTTATTTTCGGATATTTTCGAATATGAAAGCAAGACTTGTAGCGTAGATAAGTTTTGGAAAAATTGCGAAAAGAACCTGTCTA
>JAZRYO010000090.1:0-11579 GCA_045600785.1 Christensenellaceae bacterium
CGCCGGAACCCATCATAGATCCCTTTGCTACAAGGTTATCAAAATCGATCTCGGCATCGAGATCCTTTTCGGTAAGACATCCGCCCGAAGGACCACCCGTTTGGATAGCCTTGAACTTCTTGCCGTTGGGGATACCTCCACCGATATCGTATATCAATTCTCTTAACGTCGTTCCCATAGGAACTTCGACCAAACCGACGTTGTTGATCTTTCCGCCGAGTGCGAAAACCTTCGTACCCTTCGATCTTTCCGTTCCGTTTTCGGCAAACTTCTGCGCGCCTTCTCTCATAATGTAAGGAACGCAAGCAAGCGTTTCTACGTTGTTTACGATAGTGGGACATTGCCACAAACCTTTAACGGCAGGGAACGGAGGACGGGGACGAGGCATACCTCTCTTTCCTTCGATGGAATTGAGAAGTGCGGTTTCTTCACCGCAGACAAATGCGCCTGCGCCGAGTCTTATATGAACTCTGAACGAGAAGCCCGTTCCTAAAATATTGTCGCCGATAAGACCTTCTTCTTCGGCTTGCTTGATGGCGATTTTCAATCTTTTGACTGCTATGGGGTATTCCGCTCTTACGTAGAAATAACCGTTTTCTGCGCCGATAGCGTAGCCCGCAATCATCATACCTTCGATAACTGCAAGCGGATTACCTTCCAAAATCGACCTATCCATAAATGCGCCCGGGTCGCCTTCGTCGCCGTTGCAAACGACGTACTTTTCGCCTTCGGGTTGCGCATAGGCAAATTGCCATTTCTTACCTGTCGGGAATCCACCGCCACCACGGCCACGAAGTCCGGAGTCTAAAACGTTTTTAATGACGTCCGCTCTATCCATCGAAAGTGCTTTTGCAAGTCCCGAAAAAGCGCCTGCGCCTATCGCTTCGTCAATATTCTCGGGATTTATGCTTCCGCAACCGTGAAGTGCGATTCTGACTTGTTTTTTGTAGAATTTGATATCCTCTTGTTTTGCGACCTTTTCTTTGGTGGTCGGGTCAACGTATAAAAGTCTATCGACGATTTCTCCGCCTATAATATCCTTTTCGATAATTTCGTTTACGTCTTCCAACTTAACCATTTTATAAAGCGTATCTTCGGGATAAATCTTTACGAAAGGTCCTTGCGAACAGAAACCGAAACAACCTACTTGGTTTACAGTTACTTTATCGCCTAAATTCTTTTCTTTTATAACTTTTTCGAATTCAGCCTTGATTTCTGCGGAGTGAGAAGAAAGACAACCCGTACCACCGCATAAAACGATATGTCTTTTTCCGTCTGCACCCGTAAACTTTACGTCAAGACATTTTTGACATTCACTCGCTTTTTGTTTTAATTCTTCAATAGTTCTAATCATCAATTCTTTCCTCCGAGTTTTTTGTATTCGTCAATGATTTGGGGAACTAAACTGACGCTCATTTTGGGATAAACCTTTCCGTTTACCGATACTGCCGGAGCAATACCGCAAGCACCTATGCAACGGAGTGCGTCCAAAGTAAAAAGTCCGTCTTCGGTAGTTTCTCCGGGCTTAACCTTCAAAATCTCCGAGAACTTGTCGATAACCTGTTGCGCACCTTTAACGTAGCAAGCAGTTCCCAAACAGCAACCTATAACGTACTTTCCCTTCGGCTTTAACGAGAAGAAAGAATAAAAGGTTACTACGCCGTAAATTTCAGCGACGGAAATGCCCGTTCTTTCGGATACGAGTTCTTGAACTTCAAGCGGAATATATCCGTATTCCTTTTGAATGTCGCTGAGTATCATCATAAGCGGTGTCGTTTCATTTGCGTATCTATCGCAAATGGCGTTGATTTGTTCAACCGCTTTTTCCTGTAAATGAGCCATAATGCCCTCCTTTTTGTAAAAAAGTATTTATACTTTTTCCCTATTCTTTTTAATTATAACTTAATTTGATTTGACTGTCAATCTTAAACGGGTATTTTTTCATAATAAAATGCGGATTTTCTTTACAAAATCCGCACTTTATTTCCATATTTTCCCGTTAGAAAATCGCCTTTTCGATAACTCCGCCACCGATACAGTATTCTCCTTGATAAAAAACTGCGTATTGCCCTTCGGTTATCGCCCTTTGCTTTTCCTTAAATTCGACTTCTATCTTGTTTTCTAAAATTTTAACTTTAACCGCTTGTTCGTCTTGACGGTATCTGAATTTCGCCGTACAGTAAAACTCCTTTTCGGTCGGTATCGACGGAATAAAATTACATGAATTCATTATAAGCCCTTTCGAATATAGCCTGTCTTCTTCGCCGTGTGCGACGTACAAAATATTATTTTTTAAGTCCTTTTCTATGACGAACCAACGCCCTGCGTCCCCTTGCTGTCCGCCGATATCAAGTCCCTTTCTTTGCCCTATCGTATAGTACATAAGTCCCGAGTGCTTGCCGAGTACCCTACCGTCGTACGTCCTTATTTCCCCTTCTTTTGCGGGGATATAACCCATTAAAAAGTTCTTAAAATTCCTTTCGCCTATAAAACATATTCCCGTACTGTCTTTTTTCGTGGCAGTCGCAAGACCGTTTTCTTCGGCGATTTTTCTAACTTCCGACTTTTCCATATCTTGCAAAGGAAATAAAACGCCGTCCAACTGTTCTTGGCTTAATTGATTTAAGAAATACGTTTGGTCTTTATTTTGGTCCTTTGCCTTCATTAAATAATGCACGCCGTTTTCGTGCTTGATTTTGCAATAATGTCCCGTCGCTATAAAGTCCGCCCCCAACTCTTTTGCATATTTTTTGAAAGGTCCGAACTTAATCTCACGGTTGCAAAGAACGTCGGGATTTGGCGTTCTTCCTTTTTCGTACTCTTGCAAGAAGTATGAAAACACCCTGTCCATATATTCTTTTGCAAAATTAACGCTATAATACGGGATACCGATAAGCGAACATACCCGTCTTACGTCGGCGTAGTCTTCTTCGGCAGTACAACAACCGTTAGAATCGTGTTCTTCCCAGTTGTTCATAAAAAGCCCTATTACGTTATAGCCTTGCTTTTTAAGTAAAAGTGCGGAAACGGAACTGTCAACTCCACCGCTCATACCGACTACGACAGTCTTTTTCTCCATAAAATACTCCTTACTTAAAAAAGTATAACCCTTATAGAAAATATTGTCAATTTATTTTCTTGCTTACCGTAAAATGCAGTTGTAATTTTGGATAAAATAATATATAATTAAGTTATGCACCCGTGGCGCAACCGGATAACGCTTCAGATTCCGATTCTGACGACTGCAAGTTCGAATCTTGTCGGGTGTACCAAAAAACACTTGCTATGGAATTTTGTATTCCTTTGCAAGTGTCTTTTATATTATAATTTATTTTTGTCATGATTATTCCACAAAAAAGTAGTATCATATATTCGTCACATTTTACGAATAATGATTTATAGGGATATGTAAGGGAGAACGCTGTATTTAACGCAAGTATACCACCTATTTACGAGAAACATGTAGTGGATTTGCGTTTTATGGTAGTGCTAATTGACTGGAAAAATTTCCGCTTAAAAATGGAAGTTTGCACCATATTGGTTTAGTAAAAAATATTAAAAAGTTGGTATAGATATATGAGTTTTTCGAAAAATTTTTTATGGGGAGCGGCAACATCATCATGTCAGGTAGAAGGTGGATACAATGAAGGTGGTAGAACTTTAAGTGTTTAGGATGTAGCAGGCGATAGAATTGTTGATTCTGAAAATGCAAACGTAACGTGCGATCAATATCACAGATTTAACGAAGATGTAGAATTGATGAAAAAAATAGAATTAAAAAGTTACCGTTTTTCAATTTCATGGTCAAGAATTGTACCAAAATTTAATGGAGAAATAAATAATGAAGGTATAAAATTTTATAGAGATTTATTACTAAAACTAAAGGAAGCAAAGATTGAACCTCTTTGTACATTGTATCATTGGGATATGCCGTTATGGGCTTACGAAAGAGGTGGCTGGAAAAATTCAAAAATAATAGAATGGTTTGAAGCTTTTACAAAAATTTGCGTTGAAAATTTTTCTGATTTAATTCAATATTGGTTTACGTTTAATGAACCACAGTGTTTTGTCGCTGGTGGATATTCTATGGGAATACATGCCCCTTTTGAGAAATGTTCTGATAGCGAAATATGTATGATAACAAAAAACGTAATGTTGGCACATGGCGTTGCCGTTCAAACTATTAGGAAGTTTTCTAAATTAAAGCCGTTAATTAGTTTTGCGCCAACGGCAAGTTTAATTATGCCTACTCCCGATAATACAATAACAATTGAAAAAGCAAAAGAAGCGACTTTTGATGTTGAAAATGGTAAAGCTTCTAGTTGTGCTTGGTGGGCTGACCCCATTGTTTTAGGAAAAATTCCAAAAGGAATGGAGTTTTTAACAAAAAAAGATATAGATATAATCAATCAACCTTTGGATTTTTATTCTTTTAATATATATAATCCTATAAACAGTAGTTTTAAGGATTTTTCAGGTGATTTAGTATATAAAGGGATGCCAAGAACTTTTTTGGGTTGGGAAATAATTCCCGATTGTTTATATTATGCGACAAAATTTTTTTATGAGAGATATAAATTACCTATAATGGTTAGTGAAAATGGAATGGCTAATATCGATATGGTTTTTGGCGACGGAAAAGTCTATGATCTACAGCGTATAGAGTATATCAAATTACATTTAAAAGCGTTAAAGAAAGCAAGTGATGAAAATATACCTATTATAGGGTATCAGTACTGGTCTTTAATAGATAATTTTGAGTGGACACTTGGATTTAGACCAAGATTTGGACTAATATACGTTGATTATAAAACTTTAAAGCGTACGATAAAAGAAAGTGCTTTTTACTATAAAAAAATAATAGAAAGCAATGGCGAAATTGTTGAATAAAAAAAGGATTAAAAAAATATTTACACTTCTTACAACTGTTTTTACACAAAAAGCGTGGATTTTTCCACGCTTTTTACGTTTTAATATTGTTTTTTTATTCAAAAGAATTAAAAATATCTTCTTCGAAATTTCTTGCGGTAATCGCACCCGAACCCCCGTCGTACGAAGAATTCTTTAAGTAAATCGCCGTGATTTTATTTTTAAGGTCGATATAAAAATGCGTTCCGTAAGCACCACTCCAACCAAAAGTGCCAACCGGTAATATTTTATACTCGTCAGTAACTATTACTCTCATACCTAAAGACCATGATTGAGAACCCATCGTGTTTGCGGTTTCCGGCAAATGCGGTAATGTCATCGATTTTACCGTGCTTTCTCTTAAAATTCTGCGTCCCTTATACTCCCCGTAATTTTGAAGCATAGAAGCAAAATTTATATAATCGTCAATCGTAGAAACAATCCCCGCCCCACCGCAAAAATGCGTGGTGGGTACATTTTCAAACACACAGTCTTTTGGCATCTCTCTTTTACCGATTACGTTTCCGTCGAACGTGTGCATATCACACATCATTTCTTTTTGTTTGGGATTTGGAACAAACGTTGTGTTATACATTTCCAACGGCTTACATATTTCGTCTTGAACGTACTCGTCAAAATTTTTGCCGGAAACAATTTCGACAATTCTTGCCAAAACATCAAAAGCACCCGTCGGAGAATAAAAATTCGACGTATAAGGCTCGAAACTTATCGGCTGTTCGGCGTAAAACAACACTGCTTTTCCCAAAGTTTCATTACACTCTTTGGGCATATTCATTGCAATAAAGTTGCCGAGTTCTCCCGAACCTATACCGCTGGAATGAGTTAGCAAATGAATTATTCTCGGTTCGTTTTTAACGTCCCCTAAAATTTTGAGTTTACCGTCTTCAACCTTTCCGATTTTCATATTAGAATACTCGGGAATAAATTTTTCAACCGCATCAAAAAGGTCGATATTCCCTTTTTCGATTTCTTTTAATACGCAAACGGCGGTTATAGGTTTTGTCATTGAAGCCATTCTGAAAATCGTTTCAAAACTCATTTGTTTGGTTTTTTCTACGTTGGAAAATCCGTATGATTTTTTTAATAATTGAACGCCGTTTTGTGCAACGTAAATATTTGCACCTAAAATTCTTCCCGAAGTTAAATCGGCGTTTACGTTCTTTTCAATATTTTTAACTAGTAAATCTTTGTTTAAGAAATTCATTTTACTTGCTTTTCCTTGTTTATCAACTTATTCGGCGTTATTTTCCCAAACTGCACATTATCTTATCGGTGATTTCAAAACACTTAAAACTTGCGTCTTTAAGTTCCGCAAAGAAGCCTTTTGCCCCGTCGTTTAATCCGTCGGCTACCGCCTTTAACATAAGACACGGAACTTTGTTCGCTTGGCAAGTTAAAACTACGCCTGCCGACTCCATATCGCAAACGTCTCCCTTAAATGTCTTAGATAGGCGACTCTTTTCTTCCGCCGAAGCGACGAACTTGTCCGCCGAACAACAGTTTCCGACTTTTAAGTCGGGATAAATTTCGAGTGCTTTTTTTAGAAGTTTTTTATCGGTCGGCAAGAATATCGACTTGTGTCCGTCAACCTGTCCGACTTTCAAATCTAAAAGTCCCGAACAGTCGTACGAATAGTGAATAACGTTTTTGATAATGCAAGTCTTTTCTTTTCCCATTTCGCCCGTAAGTCCGCCTACGACACCGTAATTGACTATCGTCTTTACTCTATGCTTTGTTATTAAATATTGCGTGCCCGATGACGCCGCTATCTCGCCCATACCCGTTTTAAGTATAAAAATCTCGTTTCCGTTTCTTGTCGTTTTATAAAGTTCATATCCTTTTGGACATCTCAACTTTTCAATATCTTTATAATACTCGAAAATTGAGTCGGTTTCTATCGCTACTATAAGACCTATTTTCATTTTTTCTCCTTATTTTATTAAAAAACTTACCGTTATAAGCGGTAAGCATAAATTAGTTTTTATTTTTAACGTAATCGCTGATTAACGTCGCCAAAAGTTCGTGTCCTTTGTCGTTGGGGTGCAATCCGTCAAAGAAAAGGTCGGACGGACCTTGCTTCGCTTTTGGAAAATATTTTGAGAAATCCAAATATTTTACACCGTAAAAAGATACGACTTCTTTTATAGCGTCTAAGTATGCGTAAAGTTTGGGAGAACCTTCTTTTCTCCGTCCCGAACCGTCGCCGTTGGTAAAGTCTTGGTCAAATCTCGGAATGGGCAAAATAAAAATTACTTTATCCTTGCCGTAAGTGTTTACGAGATATTCGGTTAAGGTCTTTACCGCACCGTAAAAGGTATATACGCTTTTTGAACTCATATCACCCATTTCGGACGTACCGTGTCCAAAATCGTTAGTTCCGCCGAATACGAAAACCAAGTCGGCGTCTTTATCCATAGAAAGCGCCCTTAAATTAAAGTCTTCCAAACATTCGCCTTCGTCTTGACGGGCAATTCTCGTTCCTCCTACGCCGTAGTTCAAGGCTTCGCAAGGAAGTTTTTCTCCTACCCTACTTACAAAACAGTATTTCTTTTCGGACGCACCTGCGCCTTCGGTGATACTGTCGCCTAAAAAGTTTATTTTCATAATTATTCTATATCAAGTATGTCGACAAATCCCGTTATTTCAAAAACGTCTAAAACGTCTTGACTTACGTTCTTGATTACCATTTTACCTTGCTTATTCATAGTCTTTTGAGTTGACAAAAGAACACGAAGTCCGGCAGAAGATACGTATTCGAGTTTAGAAAAATCGATATACAATTCCGTAACGTTTGATAAAGAATCACTTATAGCCGCTTCAAAATCGGGTGCGGTTACAGTGTCAAGTCTACCGACTAATGCAATGTTAAGCGTTGTGCCTTCCAAATTTTTAATAATTTCCATTTTTTACTCCTTAAATTTAAGCGACGAAATTTCGTCGACTAATTCTATTATATGTTTTTTTGCCGTTTCGATATCACGTCTTCCTTCTTCGGTATCGAATCCGTTTCGTCTTATCGTTCTACGCATTATTCTGACGTAGCCGATAGCCATTGCCTTCTTTTCGTATTCTTCTAAAACCGTCTTATCGTCAGTTCCGAAATACCTTCTTAACGTTTCGTCCCAAATCTTTTTGCAAACTTCTCTTTTTATTCCCAAAAAGATTTCGTTTTGTTTAGGGTTGTTCTCACTGTATCCGAGATATGCGTTATAAATCGACGCAAATTCAAATACGGGGTCGCCGTAGCATAGCGTATCCATATCGATTAAAATGGCGTCGCCGTTTTGAACCATTACGTTCTTAACGTGATAATCGCCGTGTAGCATCGTTAATCTTGATGGAACGTCTTCTACTAATGCGTGTAATTTGTTATAGGTGTTTTCGGGTAAATAGTTTTGTAAAAATTCAACCCAAGATATAGCGACGGATTTCATATCCGGCATATCACCCACCTTAACCGTCGTCCCGTGTATTTTTTTAAGTAAATCGACGTATAGGTCGATATATTTATCAAAACCTGCTTCGTCGTTTGCAATAAGTTTGGCAAGCGAGTTTGCGTTTAGAAGTTCGTAAACCGAACCGTACCCTTCGCCGACTTTTACTATATCGTACGATATCGCCGTCGGTATTCCGAGTACGAAAGCCTTTCTCGCCAAATCTCTTTCGTTTTGTATGTCTTGCAAACTGTTCGGGTTTATAAATACCTTAATTATCGTTTCGGGGTCTAATCTATAAACCTTTCCGTTAGCACCTTGACCTATTATTTCACAACCGTCAACCGAAACTTTTTTATAAGCCTTTTCGATTTTCGTCATCTGGGTAAATCCCGTCATATCGAAAATCTCATAAACTTCGGAGGACGCATTTATTATCGAAAACGATTTTTCGTCCTTAATGAGTTTAAGCATTAAGCGTAGCCCCGCAGATGATATATACTCGAGATTTTCAACGTCGAGAACTAAACTTTGATGCGGGTTTTTAGAAATAATATCGTCAACGGATAAAGATACGTCGTTTGCGTTCGTCGAATCTACTCTGCCGTTTAATTTTATCTTTAGCGTGCTGTCGTTTAATTCGAAATTCATTTCTTGTCTCCTATGTATTTATCGAAAATGTAATTTACGAGTGCAACGTACTCTGTATAAGCCGGATAATTTTTAAGTTCTTCCAAACTGTCCGCAATAGACGTATAATACCACGCCTGCCTTTTGGGGTCTTTTTGGTTAAAATATTGCCAAATTTCGTCCCCGCTTTTTTCGTACGCCCTTGCAAGCGAACGGATATTGGAAAGTTTATCTCCGAGCCACATCATTTTTACTGCTATATCTTTAGTGTTTTTAAGTATTAACAACGTTTCGGCTTTTCTGTCTTCCCACGTTGCTTCGGGTGGAAGTTCGGGGCGTTTATCTTCGGTTTCCGTCATAACGAGAAGAGCAACTCTCTTGCCGAACTTCTCACGTATCTCTTCTATCGTGGTGTCGGTGTCTTCGACGGTATCGTGTAATACCGCTGCGGATAGCGTATTTTTATCGTCGGTCATAGTGCCGACTATGGACGCAACTTCTATCGGGTGTAATATGTACGGTGTACTCGCCATTTTCCTTATTTGTCCGCTATGTTTTTCAACCGCAAATATGAGTGCCTTGTCAAATACGTCCATAATTTCCCCGCCTAAACAGTTTCTTAATGTATTTTACCATATTTTTTTTTGTTTTTCAAGTTTTTTAATAGAAAAAAGTTTACCTATAAGGTAAACTCTTTAACTTGTTTTATTCTTTTTGGTAACCAAACGACAATCGCAAGCCCTACGGATAATACTATTCCTATCAAAAATGAGATAATAAGCGAAGTCGCCGTTCCTATATCGCCGTAAATTTGTACTTTTTCGACATTTAAGGCAACCCCATCCACTAAAGTTTCTTTTCTCTCGATAGGATAATTTTCGAGTTCTTTAATAAATCTACAAGCGACGTCCTTATCTTTAATCATCGTCGTTTTAAGATAAATCGTGTACTTGCCTTCGAGTTGTATCGTTTTTCCGTCGACGGTTTCGGTTTTTTTATTTACCGTAAGTTCGCCTTTATCGAGTAATATTCGTATTTGTTCGTCCGTTAAATTCGCACCCGACTTTTCACTCGCTTCCTTGACGGAATTTTCGTCCACAACGTCGCAAAATAAAAAATTAGTACCGTCTTTATACGACACGATAGGAAGTACGCCACCGTCCGTTTCCGTGTAATACGAAAAGTCCGATTTGACGGTTAAATGTCTTGGATTATATATGAATTTTATCGTTAAAAAAGACAAGACGGCACTTAATATAAATACGGCGATTACGAAAACTTTTTTGTCTAATATCAGTTTCCATACCGTAGTCAGCGATACTTCTCTTTTTTCTACGGGCTGTTCGATTTTGTTCATTTTTTCTCCGAAAATTTTTATTTAATAAATCCGTTTTTATCCTTTTGAATTACGTCGTGCGCACCGCCTTCCACAATACTCGTAGCAGATACCAAAGTAAGCACCGCTTTTTCTTGAAATTCGGGTATGGTCAAAGCACCGCAATTACACATGGTCGAACGGACTTTCTGTAAAGTCATACCGACGTTATCTTTAAGCGAACCTGCGTACGGAACGTAAGAATCGACGCCTTCTTCGAAAGAAAGCTTCTTATCTCCGCCGAGGTCGTATCTCTGCCAGTTTCTTGCGCGTGCAGAACCTTCGCCCCAGTATTCTTTATAGTAAGTACCGCCGATGCTGACCTTGTTGGAGGGGCTTTCGTCGAAACGCGCGAAATATCTTCCGAGCATCACGAAATCCGCACCCATTGCAAGCGCCAACGTAATGTGATGATCGTAAACGATACCGCCGTCGGAGCAGACAGGAACGTAGACGCCCGTTTCCTCGAAGTAACGGTCGCGCTCCGCGCAGACGTCAATCAGAGCGGTCGCCTGTCCTCTGCCGATGCCCTTCGTTTCACGGGTGATGCAGATCGAACCGCCTCCGATACCGACCTTGATGAAATCGGCACCGCACTCGGCAAGAAATCTGAATCCGGCTGCGTCAACGACGTTGCCTGCGCCGACCTTTACGGTGTCACCATACTTTTCACGGATCCACGCGATCGTAAATTTCTGCCAATCGGAAAATCCTTCTGATGAGTCAATGCACAATACGTCCGCACCCGCTTCGATCAGCGCGGGAACGCGCTCTGCGTAGTCCCTCGTATTGATACCGGCGCCGACGACGTATCTCTTGGAAGAATCGAGCAATTCGTTCGGATTCTGCTTGTGGGAATCGTAATCCTTGCGGAAGACCATATAGCAGAGCTTCTGCTCGTCGTCAATGATCGGAAGAGAGTTCAGTTTATTGTCCCAGATGATGTCGTTCGCGACCTTCAGCGTCGTTCCCTCTTTGGCAACGATCAGCTGCTTAAACGGCGTCATAAAATCGGCGACTTTCGTGTTGGGATCCATACGGCTGACGCGGTAATCTCTGCCGGTCACGATACCGAGAAGTTTGCCGTGAGCAGTGCCGTCATCCGTAACCGCAACGGTGGAATGTCCCGTCCTTTCGACAAGGTCTATAATATCACCCAACGTGCCGTCAGGGGTAATATTCGAATCCGATACGACAAACCCCGCTTTGTA
>JAZRYO010000091.1:0-1696 GCA_045600785.1 Christensenellaceae bacterium
TAATTTTTTCAACACTTTGGATATGTTCAAAAAAACGCAGTCCGACGCCGAAAAATATCATCCGTTATACGAAGCCGTTTCTTGCCCTAAAAACTCAAACGACGGAAAGAGAAGAAACATACTGACTTATCAAGAAATCGATATCGTACCGAAGGGTTGTAAACAATATAAACCCTTACCGAAAGCGATTAACGACGGTTTTTCACTTTCGATGCAACTTGGAAAAGTATCTTTTTCGGATAAAGTCAAGATATATCTCGTTATTGAAAACGATAAAGATGCGGATATTTCAAAACTTTCGTTGAACGGGTTTAATTTAACAAAAACGGAAAATACCGAAGGGATATACGCCGAAGAATTCGAAGGCAAAATTTTAACTTTTGAAGGAAATGGAAATCCTATAATGTCGGGAAGAGTAAAGATTAAATTCGGAACTACAAAAACCCCCGTACTTAAATATCTTGAAGTAGTTTTAACAAAAAAATAAAAGGACAGTCGATTTATAAAAACAATAAAGAAAAACGTATTCGTTTAGCAAACGGATACGTTTTTTTGTATTCTAAAACCCCCAGATAGTCTGAAGTGCACCCAAAAGTGTTTAACTTTTGGGTGCACTTCATCATTGGTGAATTTTTATTATTGTCTTTGTAAGGTGTAAGCCGTGATATGAATTCTTTTATCTTTTTCGTCTAAATTTTTTATATATAAAATATGGAAAATTATACCATTTTCATACGAAAATCGAAATTTTTTGCATATAACGTAGTAAGAATTTACATTGCGAACTTTACCTAAACACTATATAATAATAGTGTGATAGTGAAAAAGTGTGCTTCTATGCGATAAAGCGTAATATTTAGAATCGTACTTACAAATAAAAATCACAATTTTTTTTAATTAACGGCTTGATTATTCAAGCGAAGGAAAAAGGAGAGTAAAAATGAAGAAAATTTTGTCCTTGGTTGTAGCATTGACTTTAGCACTCGGCGTGTTCGGTTTTACGTCTTGTGCTAAAAATCACATGGAAGACGAAAGAGAAGTTGACGTTGGTAAATCTCAACTTTATATCGGTTGTTGGGACGGCGGTTTCGGAATAGCGTGGCTTGAATCTATCGCTAGGCGTTTCGAAGAATTTTATGAAGGCAAATCGCTTGAATCGGGAAAAGAAGGCGTTCAAGTTTGGGTTACTTCTAATAAAGGATACGTCTACGATGCTTTTGCAACGAACATTTTGAATAACACCGACGATATTTGCATAAGCGAACAATGTAATTATAACGGTTTTGTTGTTAAAAATTCTGCGGTTGATATAACCGACGTTGTAACGACTCCGCTTTCAGAATACGGTGAAACGAGAAGTATTGCCGATAAATTATCTCAAAGCGACAGAGCGTTCTATGGTCTTGAAGAAGATAAGTTCTACGGACTTCCGTGGTATGAATCTACTTTCGGTATTCAATATGATATAGACTTGTTTGAAGACGAAGGATTTTACTTCGCCGCCGAAGGTGAAGGCGATTCCGACGGATTTATAAAGAGAAGCACTTCAAAGAGAAGTAAAGGTCCTGACGGATTAGAAGGAACGGACGACGACGGACTTCCCGCAACTTACGACGAATTTTTCGATCTTTGCGACTATATGGTCGAGTCGGGCGTAACCCCCTTTATCTGGGCGGGCGGTGTTCAGGAATACGTC
>JAZRYO010000092.1:0-4171 GCA_045600785.1 Christensenellaceae bacterium
CAAAATTTCTTCTATATCTCTTATTAAGTGCGTCGATATAAGTATCGTCGCCCCTTCTTCGTATTTTTTCAAAACCGTGTCTAAAATAAATTCCCTTGCCGACGGGTCAACGCCCGCTATGGGTTCGTCGAGTAAGAAAAGTTTCGCCTTTCTCGACATTACGACGACTAGTTGAATTTTCTCTTTCGTGCCTTTAGAAAGCGTCTTCATTTTCTTCGTCGTATCTACTTTAAGCGACGCTAACATTTCGTAGGCTCTGTTTCTATCGAAGTCGTAAAAGTCGCAAAACAGGTCTATAACTTCGTCAGTCGTCATATTCGGGTCTAAATAGGTCCTTTCGGGAAGAAAGGAAACGAGTCCTTTCGTTTCCGCACCGACCTTTTGTCCGCATACTTTTATATCCCCTGCATCGACAGTCAAAAGTCCCGATATACATTTAAGTAGCGTCGTTTTACCGCTACCGTTTGGTCCTAATAGCCCTATGATTTTCCCGCTTTCCAAACTTAAAGAAACGTTAGAAAGCGCTACCGTTTTCCCGTATTTTTTCGTTAAATTGTTTACGCTTAAAATTTCCATTTTAATATAAAAGCACCGCCTTGTCGGGAAGTTCCAAAATTTTATCGTTGCTACCCTTTATTAAGAAAAATTGTTGATGATAGGTTTTATGGGGGATAATATAAATTCTCTTTTCACCCCAAATTTTTTCGACGTCTTTTTTAAGTAAGCCTTTTTTCAAAATATAATCGGCTATCTCTACGTTTAGGTCAACCGTCGCACTTTCATACCCTTCGCCAAATACGTCTAAAAGCCCCGTCCGTATTTTCATAACTATATAATCGTTGGACTCGATAAGCCCCGTTCCTTGACAATACGGGCAAGTTTTGACGAGTGGGGAAACGCTTTCTCTTCTTCTTTTCTTTCTCGTTATTTCGACGAGTCCTATGCTCGACATACCGACGACCGTACACTTTTCCCTGTCTTTTTGGAGTGCGTTATCTAACCGTTCGAGAAGTTTTTCCCTATGCTCTTCTTTTTCCATATCGATAAAATCGACGACGATAATACCCGATATATTGCGCAAGCGAAGTTGCCTTGCAATTTCGTCCGCCGCTGTTAAATTAGTCTTATATACCGTGTCTTCCAAATTCTTTTCGCCCGTAAATCTTCCCGTGTTGACGTCGATTACGGTAAGCGCTTCGGTCTTGTCTATAACGAGATACGCACCGCTTGGCAAATCGACTTTGTTTTTCAACAGTTTTCCGACTTCGTCTTTAAGTCCGAAGTAAGAAAGCATATCCGTCTTTTCGTTATACAGTACGAGTTTTTTCTTTATTTCGCCTTTAATCGATTTTGAATAATCTAAAATCTTTTTATAAGTTTCTTTATCGGATACGACGAATTTATCTACTTTTTCCGAATAGACGTCCCTTAAAAATCTAACCGCCAAATCGCCTTCTTCATATAAAAGACTCGGCGCTTTTGCCTTCTTGCTCTTTCTGACGATTTCGTCGTATTGAAAAGCCAAAAAGTCGAGTTCTTTTTTTATCTCCCTTTTATTCGCCGTTTCGCCCGCCGTCCTTATTATTACGCCTTGACCTTTACGGCAAATGCTTTTGGCGACTTTCAAAAGCCTGTCCCGATGCTTTTCGTCGGTTATTTTTCTCGATACGCCTATGAAATCGATAGTGGGCATATATACGACGTATCTCCCCGCAAACGAAATATTCGACGTTAGTCTGACGCCCTTCGTTTCGGACGGGTCTTTGACCGCTTGGACCATTATCTCGTCCCCTTCTTTTAGGTCGAGTATGGACGGAATTTCGACTTTGCCGTTTAATTCCACCCTATCCATAAGCATATCGCCTGCCGATAGGTATCCGTTCCTGTCAAGTCCGACGTTTACGAAACACGCTTGCATTCCTTCCAAAACGTTCATTACTTTGCCTAAAAATACGCTACCTATCGCAACGGTTTTATTGACTTTTTCAACTCGGTATTCTATTAACTTTTTACCTTCGGCTACCGCCCCTACGACGTTATCTCCGACGCCGTCTATATAAATGCTTATCGACATATTTCTTCGAATAATAGTCCGTCTTTGGTAAGCCCTTTAAGTTTGATTATCTCTCCCGTTTTTATTTTTTCGCCGTAGATAGATTGCAATTTTTCAATAAACCTTTCTATTCGAAGTCCCCTTGCAAAACCTATCACGACTTTAAGTCCGTCGCTAACTTTTTCTATCGAATAAATTTGGTCTTTGACGTTTTTTTGAAAACCGTTTTTGTCGGTTAAAATAAACTCGCTTGAATTTAATATCTCTTTTTCGTCGAAGTTAAATTCGCCTTTAATTAAATATTCGGCGTTGTAAATATCGCTTGCGACTTTTACTTTTTCGTCCGTTTTATGCGCATATAGGCACTTTATTCCCTTTTGCGACCACTCGTTGAACTTCGCCTTGAAACTCTCGGCGTCTTCGTCGGTATCAACTAAACAATACTCCGATACGCTTTGTATTCCGACTCCGAGTGGGGCGGACATATACACCAAAAGATGCGGGTGAAAGCCTTGCGAATATTTGACCGATATTTGCATACGGCGAAAAGTTCTGCCTAAATTTTTTAGCATATCAAGGTGTGAGATATATTCCGCACCGTCTTGTTTCGAGTACTTAAAAAGTATCATACGTCGCACCTGAATTCCTTTTGAATTCCGCAAGCCTTACAACCCTTTTTACAACTGCCCGTAATTTCGCCTTTATAAGCTTTCGCCCTTTCCTTTTTTAAGTATTCTTTATCGACGAGTACGTCTATAAAATCCCACGGAAGTATTTCTTCTTCCGAAAACTCTCTCGTGTAATCGCTTGGAGATATACCGACGCTTTCAAACGCCGTTTTCCATCTCTCGCCGTCAAAAAAGTCCGACCAACCTTCGAAGTATCCACCGTTTTCGTAAACCTTTTCCAAAACTTTACCGAGTTTTCTGTCGCCCCTTGCCAAAACCGCTTCGCAAGACGACAATTCGTAGTCGTTCCAACTTAAAGTTATATTCCTTTCGAAAAGCCTGTCTTTAAGAAGTTTGACTTTTCTTAAAACTTCGTCTTTACTTATTTGCTTTTCCCATTGAAACGGCGTAAAGGGTTTAGGGATAAAGGTCGATGCACTTACCGATATTCTTAAATTTCTCGCTCGGTTTTTGTCCGCCGAGTAAATTTTCTTGATTTTATCCACTATGTCGGCAATTCCCAAAACGTCTTCGTCCGTTTCGGTCGGAAGTCCGAACATAAAATACAGTTTAATGCCCGAATATCCGTTTTCAAACGCCATATTCATACCACGGACGATATCGTCTTCGGTAATATCCTTATTTATTGCGTCCCGTAGTCGTTGCGTACCCGCTTCGGGGGCAAACGTCAAGGAATTTTTCTTGCTCTCTTGAACGAATTCCCCGTCGAAACTGTCAAGCCTTAACGACGGCAACGCAAGGTTAGTCCCTTTTGGCAATTCTTCTTTTAGCCTTTTTATAAGTTCTTTTAAGCAAGGGTAATCTCCCGTCGATAAACTGTTAAGCCCGACTTCTTCAAACCCCGTGTTTTTTACGAGTTCAACGGCTTGCCTTGTAAGTGTATCTACGCTTCTCGGTCTTACCGGTCGATAGATAAAGCCCGCTTGACAAAATCTGCAACCACGGTAGCACCCACGCATAACTTCGATAACCGCTCTATCGAAAACGCTCTCGACGTTAGGCACTAACATCTTACTCGGAAATGCGCCTTTATCTAAATCCGTGCATAGTGCTTTTTTTATCTTGTTTTTTATGGAAAAGCCCGCTATACGTCCGTTATCGTCGTATTTTACGTCGACAAGCGACGGACAATATACACCACGGATTTTACTCGCTTCTACTAAAAATTCTTCTTTACTCTTGCCCTTTAACTTGATTTTAAGTTCGGCAAGTTCTCTCATACTGTCTTCGCCGTCGCCTATTACGAATATATCGATAAAGTCGGCAAGCGGTTCGGGATTGACCGCACAAGGTCCACCCGCTTGGATAATGGGATATTCTTCGCCCCTGTCTTCTCTTTTAAGGGGGATACCCGATAGGTCAAGCATATATAAAATGGTCGTATAACTCATTTCGTACTGCAAGGTAAACCCTATCATATCAAATTCTT
>JAZRYO010000093.1:0-2693 GCA_045600785.1 Christensenellaceae bacterium
AACAACGGCGACGCAAGAAGCGTAAAGGCGAATTCGAACTTATTCGAAGCCATCGTTGCCGGACTTTATATAGACGGCGGAATTAAAGAAGCCGAAAAATTTATTAAAAACAATTTATTAAACGGATTAAAATTATCCGAAACGAAAAAGGTACAAAAAAAGACCGAAGAAAAATCGGTCGTTGATTATAAAGGCGAATTACAACGCATAACGCAGTCCAAAAAGTTAGGTTTACCGATTTATAGGCTAATAGAAAGAACCGGACCTGCGCACAATCCCACTTTTAAGGTTGAAGTTTTAGTTCAAGGCAAAAGTTTGGGAGAAGGTAGCGGAAAACAAAAATCGGACGCCGAAAAATCGGCGGCGAAAAACGCTATCAAAGTATTCGCAAATGAAAAGGTAAATTCTAAAAGGAGAAAGACAAGGTGAATTTTAAGCAAATTGAACTTATCGGTTTCAAATCGTTTGCCGATAAGCAAGAGATAAAATTCGATAACGGCGTAACCTGTATCGTCGGACCTAACGGTTGCGGAAAGAGCAACGTTGCCGACGCTGTCAGATGGGTACTCGGCGAACAGTCGGCAAAGACGCTTCGTGGCGGTTCGATGCAAGACGTCATATTTAACGGTACTCAAAACAGAAAGTCGTTATCGTATTGCGAAGTATCGCTTACCTTCGACAATTCGAATAAAATATTCCCGAGCCTTGAATTTGAAGAAGTCGTATTTACGAGAAAACTCTTCCGTTCGGGCGAAAGCGAATATTACATAAACAGAGAAATTGCAAGACTTCGTGATATCATTGACCTTTTGCACGAATGCGGTGTCAGTAAGGACGGATATACGATTATAGGACAAGGCAAGGTATCTGAAATTTTGTCGTCGAAACCCGAAGACAGAAGAGCGATATTCGAAGAGGCGGTCGGCATTGCAAAAACGAAAGCAAAAAGACTCGAAACGTCGAGAAAACTCGATAGGACGAGAGAAAATATCGTAAGAATAGTCGATATCACGACCGAACTCGAAAGGCAATTAGAACCCCTTCGTAAATCGGCGGATAAGACAAGACAATACCGTGGCTTATACGAAGAACTCAAATATCACGAGATAAACACCTTCTTATATAAAGCGGACAACGCTGCGTCCACAAAGGAAAAAATAAATACGAGGATACAAGGTATCGTCGAAGAAACGGCGGTTAGAAACACCGAACTCGATAACGCCGTAAAATCGTATAACACTCACTTAAAAGAGATAGCCGAAGCCGACGAGTTTATTCGTCAAGTCAACGACGAACTCATACAAAAAACCCAAGAATACGAACAGTCGTCGGGAGAAAACAAACTCTGCCAAGAAAGAGTCAGTTATTTCCGTTCGGAGATAAGTCGTTTACAAGACGAAATCACTACGGCAAAATTAAAGACCGACGAACTTGTAAAGAGTATCAAGGATAAAGAAAAGAGAATAGAAGATTGCGACGGCGAGATTGATGCGTTAAATAAGCGTGCTGACGAAGTCGGAAAAGAACTTTACGAAATTATGTCCGCAATAAGCGAAGGCGAAAGACAAGCGCAATCGGTACAAAGGGCATTACTTCAAAACGTTGAAAACATTGCCGACTTAAAGCAAAATATAGGTGCGTTGTCGTCCGAGAAAAACGTCATATCCGAAAGACAACAAAAGACGCTTGACAAAGTCGATGAACTTACCAAACGTCTTACGGCAATACTTACCGAAAACGAAGTAAGAACGGGTGAGTTTAACGCAAACGAAAAAGAAACGCAAAAGTTAAAAGATAAGATTAAAGACCAAGAAAACGACCTTAATTCGACTCGAACACTCGTTTTGGATATCGATAGAAAACTCTACGTTCTCAATTCCGAGAAGTCGGGACTCGAAGCGAACTTAAAAGTCTATTCCAACTTAAAGGACGGTTTTGACGGTTATCAATACGCCGTTAAAAACTTGCTTATGGGCGCAAAGAACGACTCTACGATTAACTCAAAAGTTAAGGGCGTAGTGGCAAACGTTATAAAGACTTCCAAAGAGTATGAAACGGCGATAGAAATTGCGGTCGGCGGTGCAATGCAAAACGTAATTACCGACAATCCCGACGACGCAAGATATTTAATCGATTACATAAAGAGAAGAAATTTGGGTAGGGTGACTTTCCTTCCCGTATCTTCCATTAAGCCTCGCTACGAACAAAGCGAAACGACTCGTGCGTTAAACGAAAAGGGTGCGATAGGGCTTGCAAACGAACTCGTATCTTACGACAAGTATTTCGATAACGTAGTAAGGTTTTTACTCGGCAATACGCTTATCGTCGACAATTCCGAAAATGCGGTACAAATCGCAAAGAAATATCACTTTGCTTTCAAAATCGTAACGCTTGACGGCGACGTATATTCGACGAGCGGTTCGATGACCGGCGGTTCTAAAAAAGAAAATACTTCGAGTCTTCTTTCTATGGACAGAAAAATCGAAGAAATCAACGTTGTGCTTAACGGCAAGAAAGATGAAATGAGTCGTTTAAGTGCTAAAAAAGAACAACTTTTAACCCAAGTTAAAGACGGTGAATCCGAACTTCAAACCTTTAATACTGCATTGCAAGAAAGTAGGCAAAAGGGCGTTCAATTAAAAGAACAAATCACTTCGAACGAATCGAAAATCGAAGAAATCAAAAAAGAAATC
>JAZRYO010000094.1:0-1880 GCA_045600785.1 Christensenellaceae bacterium
AAACGAAAAGGCAAGATAAAAAACCGCAACGATTAAAAAACTGTCGAATAAACACCTTAAAATATATTTATAGTTGGTCGAATTAAACGCACCCATCGAATAAAGTAAAAGTGCGACAAATCCTATTCCAAAACCTATACATATTGAATATTTTAAGAGATTTTTTCGGTTAATCAATGCTTAATTCCTAATTCCTTTTTATATTTTTTCTCTTCGTCGTCGTTGCAGTAAACGAAGTGTCCGGGGTAAATTTCACGCATAGAAGGTTTATTTACCGAATAATCGTGTTCCGCAGCGGGATTATAGGTTATTCTTACTCTTTCTTTCTCATAATGCGGGTCAGGAAGGGGAATAGCCGATAAAAGCGACTTGGTATAAGGGTGCATCGGGTGTGCGAAAAGTTCGTCGGAAGTGGCAAGTTCTACCATTTTACCGAAGTACATAACGCCTATTCTGTCCGAGAAGTATTTAACGACTGATAAGTCGTGTGCAACGAACATAATAGTAAGTCCGAGTTTTTCTCTCAAATCGTTCAAAAGGTTGATAACTTGTGCTTGAATTGAAACGTCTAATGCCGAAACAGGTTCGTCGGCGATAATCATTTCAGGCTCCATAATAACCGACCTTGCTATACCGATACGTTGACTTTGTCCACCCGAGAATTCGTGAGGATAACGACCTGCGTGTTCACGAACAAGACCGACCATTTCCAAAAGTTCGTAAACTTTTTCGTCTATGTATTTTTGGTCCTTAATACCCTTAATTGCTAAACCTTCGGAGATAATTTCTCTAACGGTTAAACGGGGGTCAAGCGACGCTATCGGGTCTTGGAATATCATTTGGATTTGAGTAATCAAACGAGTTCTTTTCGCTACTCTTAACTTATCCTTATACTCCTTGTTAAGCGCCTTATAGCCTTCTTTATCTTTTTCTTGTTCGAGTTTGGGTAAATACTCTTCGTCGATTTTTCTTACTTGTTCTTTAGAATATTCTTTATCACAATTCTTGTGGTCGAAAATAGCCTTCTTTCTTTCGACCTTTTGATTTGCGATATATTCTTTTTCTTCGTCAATTAAACTTTTGATTTGTTCGTTTATTTCGGAACGCTTTGAAATGTTTCTATTTTCTTTTGCACGCAAATTAGCGATTTTTTCAGCCGTTTCTTTTTTCTTGTTCGCAATGTTTATTTTATACGAACGAGTGCCTGCGCAAATTCTTTGTCCCTTGAAGTAAATATCTCCGGACGTTATGTCGTACAACTTGATAATAGAACGACCGGTAGTAGTTTTACCGCAACCGGATTCGCCGACAAGACCGAAAACTTCGCCTTTTTTAATGTCGAAACTTACGTCGTCAACCGCTTTAAGTTCGAAAGAACCCATTTTGAAGTATTGACAAAGGTGCTCAACTCTTAAAAGTGTTTCTCTTTCGGGTTGTTTTTTAGTATTAGCCACGTTTAGCACCTCCCTTCTTTTGCATTCTCTTTATTCTATCGGTAATTTGTTTGGGAATATCAATCTTCGGTGCGTCCGGATGCAAAAGCCAAGTAGCAGCACTATGCGTTTCCGAAATCTTGAAAAACGGGGGTTGTTCTTCGAAGTCAATCTTCATAGCGTACTTATTTCTCGGCGCAAACGCATCTCCCTTGGGGGGATAAATCATATTCGGGGGTGTGCCCGGAATAGCGTCGAGTTTTTCGTTTGTATCAAGGTCGGGCATCGATGACAAAAGCGCCCAAGTGTACGGGTGGCGAGGATTATAGAATATATCGTCAGCCGTTCCGTATTCGACTATCTTTCCTGCGTACATAACGGCAATTCTGTCCGCCATGTTGGCAACTACGCCGAGGTCGTGCGTGATAAAGATAACGGAAAGGTGTT
>JAZRYO010000095.1:0-1465 GCA_045600785.1 Christensenellaceae bacterium
CGGCTAAAACTACCAAAAATGCTTTTTTCATATTCTTTTCTCCTTGAAATAAAAAATGTACCGTTCACAAGTGAGAACGGTACACCGTAAAAGTGTCTTTCTCGCTTGTTTGCGATACAATTACATAATCTTTTGAAAAAGAGTTAGGTATTGCGAAAAATATACACTCCTACTCAAGAAGTATACTTTTTCAAAAGATTAAATTGTATCGCACTTGTATTTTAACATATTTTTAAGACTTTTACAATAAAAAATTTATACTATATCTTTTTTAATTTTCCATAATTTAGCAAGGCATAGAAAAAAGCGTGGCAAGGTTGCCACGCTAATTTAATTCATTATGCTCTTTTTCTTTGAATAGTTTTTACAAGTTCGACGACGGGAATTATCAAAAGTCCGAGTCCTATCGCTATCGCATATTCTAATATATCGACGCTTGTAAATCCGAACGCATTTGCAATAAACGGTATTTCGCAAACCAAGGTCGTTAAAATCAAGGCGACGACCGTCGATAGAATAATCATTTTATTTTTGCCTTTTAACTTAAATACGCTACCCCTTTGGGAACGCATATTTATACTATGGAAAATTTCTGCCATAGACATAGTTAAAAACGCCATCGTAATTCCGTGCGCTTCTCCGCCTTGCAAACAAACCGAACCTATATAGTATGAAACGAGAATAAGCAAGGTAACCAAAACGCCTTGATATAAAACGTCGAAACCCATACCGCCCGAGAAAACACCTTCACGGCTACTTCTCGGCTTTCTCTTCATAACGTCGCTTTCCGATTCTTCCATACCGAGTGCAAGCGCAGGCAAACAGTCGGTAACCAAGTTTATCCAAAGAAGGTGTACGGGTTTTAATATCGTAAAGCCTATTACCGTTGCGACGAAAATCGACAATACTTCACTCATATTAGAACCGAGTAAAAACTGTATCGCTTTTCTTATATTATCGTAAATTCTTCTGCCTTCTTCGACTGCACCGACGATAGTTGCGAAATTGTCGTCGGCAAGTACCATATCGGCGACGTTTTTAGTAACGTCCGTTCCCGTTATGCCCATACCAACGCCTATATCCGCCGTCTTTATAGACGGTGCGTCGTTTACACCGTCGCCCGTCATTGCGGTTATGTATCCGCCGTCTTGCCAAGCCTTTACGATTCTCGTTTTATGTTCGGGTTGCACCCTTGCGTAAACGCTTATATTTTGATATTCCTTTTCAAATTCTTCGTCGGACATTTGACTTAATTCGACGCCCGTTATAGCACGCTTGCCGTCTTCCAAAATGCCGAGTTCTTTTGCTATTGCAACCGCCGTGTCTATATGGTCGCCCGTAATCATTATAGGACGAACACCCGCCACCTTACACCTTACGATTGCGTCTTTGACTTCGGGACGAACGGGGTCTATCATACCGCAAAGTCCTATAAAGCACAAGTCGTGTTCCAAATTGTCGGACG
>JAZRYO010000096.1:0-1669 GCA_045600785.1 Christensenellaceae bacterium
CTTGCTTCTCCGTTTTTTACGTAAACCGTTTGACCGCCGAGTTCTGATACACCGTCCGGCATACCCTTCGCTCTCATAGCGTCGGTTATAAGCGTAAACTTGTCGTGCGGTTTATTCTTGATTATTATCTTAATTGCGGGAACTGAAACGTGAATAGTATCGCAAATAAGTTCGCAGTTTAAGTCGTCTAATAAAAGTGCCGCACCGACGACTCCCGCTTCTCTATGATGAAGTCCCGTTTGTGCATTGTAAGTGTGCGTAATACTCTTTGCACCCCATTTTAAAGCATTTTCGACTTCCGAATATTTTGCGCCCGTATGACCTATCGACGTAACGACGCCTATTTTATTCAAGTGTTTGATAAGTTCTTCCGCACCTTCTACTTCGGGTGCAAGCGAAACGATTTTAATATTTCCGCCGGATAGTTCGTTATACTTATCGAAAACTTTAATATCGGGATTAGCAACGTATTCAAGCGGTTGCGCACCGACGTGTTTGGGCGAGATAAACGGTCCTTCAAGGTGTGCACCTAAAACTCTTGCGCCGTCAAACTTTCCACCGTCGATAATTTTTTTAACCGCCGTTAAAGATTTAGAAATATTTTCTGGACTTTGCGTCATAGTCGTCGCCAAAAAGCCCGTAGTTCCTTCCCTAACTAAATAAGAAGAAATAACGTTCAAATCGTCAACGCTTCCGTCCATAGCGTCTTTCCCGCCTGCGCCGTGAATATGTTCATCGATAAACCCCGGCAATAAAACGCCGTCAAATTTACATATTTCTTCAATATTTTTATCTTCGTCGCCTATATACGCTATTCTACCGTTTTCAAAACCTATATTCGTCTTTACGATACCTTTGCCGTATATATAAGCCTTAACGCCTATAAAACCTTTCATATTATCACCAAATTATAAAAGTTTAGCAGCCGCTTCGTCGCAAACCAAAGTACAGTTCGGATGAAGTTGTAAAATGCTTGCGGGAACGTTTTCCGTTATCTCCCCTTTTACAAGTCCATAAACGGCTTTTGCTTTGTTTTCGCCGTTCGCTAAAATCAAAATACTTTTTGCGTTCATAATGTTCTTTAAGCCCATCGTAAACGCTTGACGGGGAACTTCGTCCATCGACTTAAACATTCTCGAATTGTCCTTTATAGTGCTTTCGGTCAAATCGACGATATGCGTAGTGCTTCCGAATTTCGTACCGGGTTCGTTAAATGCAATATGACCGTTTGAGCCGATACCTAAAACTTGAATATCTTGTTGCATAGTATCTAAAAGATTATTATATCTTTCACACTCTTTTTGTCTATCGCTTGCCTTACCGTTTTCAATGTTTGTATTTTTCAAATCGATATCGATATGGTCAAACAAATTACTTCTCATAAAGTAGATATAACTTTGGTCGGAAGAATAATCTAAACCTGCATATTCGTCCAAATTTACAGTCTTGATATTTTTGTAAGACGTGCCGTTTTCATTATGGTCTTTTATCATTTCCTTATAAAGTCCGATAGGGGTTGAACCCGTAGCCAAACCTAAAACTGCGTTAGGATTTCCTTTAACGACTTTTCCCATAACCGAAAAGGCTTGCTTACTCATTTCCTCATAGTTTTTACAAACGATTACTTTCATATTTATCTCCTAATTATTTATTTGACGCAGCAAGCGAC
>JAZRYO010000097.1:0-2273 GCA_045600785.1 Christensenellaceae bacterium
GACTGATTTTTACGGCTGAACCGTTTTTACGGTTCAGCCGAATTCGTTTATTATGGAAAAAATTGAAATAGGTGCTGTGGCAAAACCGCAGGGCATCAAAGGTGAACTTAAAATCAGGCTTTTTGCCGACGATTTTAACCAAGTGAAAAAGGTTAAAAAGATATTTATCGACGAAATTTCTTACGACGTAAAAAGTTTTATTTCTTCGGGCAAAGAAGAAGCGATTGTTAAACTTAACGGCGTTGACGACAGAAACTTTGCCGAAACGTTAAGACAAAAGCCCATTTACGCCCTTAAAGAAGAATTAGGCTTAAAAAAGGGCAGTTATTTTATATCCGACGTTTTGGGTTCTTCGCTAATTTTATCAAGTGGTAAAGTTTTAGGCGAGATTTACGATATCGTAAAAGGAAACGTCGATTATTACTATGTGAAAATAGAAGGTAAAACGGCGGTTTTTCCGCTACTTAAAGACCTTTTAATATATATTGATATAGAGAAGAAAGAAGTCAAGGTTGACGCTAAAAAATTCACGGAGGTCGTACTTTATGAGAATTGACGTTTTAACGCTTTTCCCCGAAATGTTTTCGCCGTTAACCGAAAGTATAATAGGTAGGGCGGTAAAATCGGGTAAGGTCGAAATCGTTGTCACCGATATTCGTGATTATACCGAAGACAAGCATAGAAAGTGCGACGATTATCCTTTCGGTGGCGGTGCGGGTATGGTAATGACTCCGCAACCCATTTATTCGGCAATTCAAGCGGTTGATAAAAACCACGAAGCAAGACGAATATTTATGTCCCCGAAGGGTAGAAGATTTAATCAAGGTATGGTAAAAGAACTTTTATCTTACGATAGACTTTTGTTTTTATGCGGGCATTACGAAGGGGTTGACCAAAGAGTTTTGGATATGTGTATCGACGAAGAAATCTCTTTGGGCGACTTTGTTTTAACGGGTGGAGAAATTCCCGCAATGGCAATTACCGACTGTATTTGTAGGTATATCGACGGCGTAATATCGGGCGAGAGTTTATCCGAAGAAAGTTTTAACGGCGATATGCTTGAATATCCGCAATATACAAGACCGCAAAATTTTATGGGCGTAGAAGTCCCCGAAGTTTTAGTGTCGGGCAATCACGGGGAAGTCGATAAATGGCGGTATAAAATGGCTAAAAAAGAGACGGAAGAAAAACGTCCCGATTTAATTAAGGAAGATAAATAATGCTTATACAATGGTTTCCGGGTCATATGACCAAAGCAATGAGAAAAACCGAAGAAGATATTCGCCTTTGCGACGGCGTAGTTTACGTCTTAGACGCAAGAGCGCCTTTTGCGTGCGAAAATAAAAAACTCCTTGCAATTTTTAACGGAAAGCCTATTATATATTGTATAAATAAAAGCGATTTAATTACGAAAAACGACGGCGAAAAGATTATAGACGTATTCAAAAAAGAAGGCAAAAGGTGTATTTTAACCGACGGACTTAACAAAAGGGATATCGACTTATTAAAAAAAGAAATGACACTTGCCGTCAAAGAGAAAGACGAAAGAGATAAAAATAAAGGGTTAAACCGTACGAGAAGGTTTATGATTGCGGGGATACCAAACACCGGCAAATCTACGATAATAAACACCGTTTCGGGATATAAAAAAGCAGAAACGGGGGATAAGGCGGGGATAACCCGTTCAAACAAGTGGATAAAAATGGGAGATTTCGACCTTTTGGACACTCCCGGAACTACGTCCCCGAGTTTTGAAAACCAAACTTATGCCAAACACCTTGCGTATATAGGTGCGTTAAACGACGACATTTTAGACTTGGAAGAACTTGCTATGGACTTGCTTTTCGACGTTTCGAAAATTTACCCAAGCGGTATAATCGAAAGATATAAAGTCGAAGTCGAAAACAAAACGGCTATCGAGATATTCGACGACGTTTGTAAAAAACGTGGTTATATTTTCAAGGGCGGAGAAATAGATTACGGTCGTGGTGCAAAAGCGGTTATCGACGATTTACGAAAGGGTAAACTCGGTAAAATTTGCTTCGAGGTGGAAAGATGACCGAAGAAACGTTAGACAAAATAAATTTTGATAAAGAGTATCTAAAAGGCGGAGTTAAATATATTGCGGGCGTCGACGAAGTCGGCAGAGGTCCGCTTGCAGGTCCTGTCGTTTGCGCAGCGTGTATAATGAAGTTAGACGACGATTTAATCGACGGTATTAACGACAGTAAAAAACTCTCCGCTAAAAAAAGAGAGAGTTTATCCGAAATTAT
>JAZRYO010000098.1:0-6443 GCA_045600785.1 Christensenellaceae bacterium
GTGGGTTTTCGGTCAAAAGAGCGAAAGCGACGGTGTCCCAAAATAAGAACGGAAAAACCGTAGTTCTCGACGCAGGACACGGCGGTATAGATTCGGGCGTTTCGGGAACGAAAACGAAGGTAAAAGAAAGCGATATAAATCTTGAAATTTGCAAACTTTTGAAAGCCGAACTCGAAAAAGAAGGATATACGGTCGTGATGACGAGAGAATCGACGGCGGGACTTTACGGGACTATGAAAAAAGGGTTCAAAAAAAAGGATATGCAAAAAAGAAAGGAGATTATTTTGTCTTCGTCCGCCGACGCCGTTATATCTATTCATCAAAACTACTTTTCAGATAAGTCGAGAAGGGGTGCGCAAGTTTTTTATAGAGCGGGGAGTTCGCTTTCATTTTCTCTTGCGTCGTCTATTCAAGACGAGTTTAATATTCTTGCCGAACAAGATAAAAAATATTCCGCACTTAAAGGCGACTATTATATTCTAAACGAAAGCGACTGTCCGTCGGTCATTTGCGAGTGCGGGTTTTTGTCAAATACGAAGGACGAAGAATTACTTTTAAGCGACGGATATAAAAGTAAGATAGTAAATTCGATAGTAAACGGACTTAACGGGTTTTTCGAAATTAAAACGTAAAAAAAAAGACCGCAAACGGCATATCGCCATTTGCGGTCTAATATATTTTAATAATTTTCTTCGCTTATTTCGAAATAACTTTGCGGGTGATTGCAAGTCGGACAAACTTCGGGGGCTTTAGTGCCTACGATAATGTGTCCGCAGTTTCTACACTCCCAAACCTTAACTTCACTCTTTTCGAACACTTTACAATCTTCTACGTTTTTAAGAAGGGCACGATAGCGTTCTTCGTGGTGCTTTTCGATTGCCCCTACTAAACGGAATTTTCTCGCAAGGTCCGAAAAACCTTCTTGTTCGGCGGTCTTTGCAAATTCTTCGTACATATCCGTCCACTCGAAGTTTTCGCCGTCGGCAGCGGTGGATAAGTTTTGTTTGGTGTCGCCTATTCCTTGCAATTCTTTAAGCCAAAGTTTTGCGTGTTCTTTTTCGTTCTCGGCGGTTTTCAAAAATAGTGCGGATATTTGTTCGTAGCCTTCTTTTTTAGCCACCGACGCAAAGTAAGTGTATTTGTTTCTCGCTTGCGATTCGCCTGCAAACGCCGTTTGTAAATTTTTCTCGGTTTTAGTTCCTCGGTATTTCGTATTCATATTTTTTCTCCTTTTTTTTATCTGATTAAGTATATCACACGGTATATTTTTTGTCAATATCATTTCTTGTTTTAGCCGTACATTTTCGGCTTAAAAAGAAAAATACAAAACGCCTTGCAAAGATAAATCAAGGCGTGTTTTTTTGACATAAAAAGCTGTAAAATACGAAAACTAAAATTTGGGTTAAAAGTTTTTAGAATAGGTTTTACGGTACTCGGCGGGGGTTTTTTGGGTTTGCGTTTTGAAAAAAAGCGAAAAATTCGAGTAGTTATTATATCCAACCGAGTATGCAATTTCCTGCAAAGGAATATCGGTGTTTACAAGCAGGTTTTTTGCGTGGTCGATGCGTTTTTCTTTCAAGTATTTATTTAAGGTTATACCGACTTCTTTAAGAAAAATTTTATTGACGTTCGAGTATGAATATTTAGTCTTCTCGATAAGTTCGGGCATGGGAAGCGCAAGGTTTTTCGGAATTGAAATGAGTTGTAAAAGAAGGTTTACGGTCTTGCTGTATCTAAACGAATTGACAGTCGTTTTAAGGTCTGCAAAAAGTATCTCTTGCGTAAAGATAAAAAACAACTGTTGAAGCGTTTTGTATCTCGTTTCTTCGTTTGCGAGAAGTAAAGAATTTTCGGTCTTGATAATCTCCGACGCCTTTTCGTCGGATACGACGACCGACGGCACGGAAGTCATATTTTTGAGTTTATCGTAAAAATCGGGAATTGCGCTATTGATAAAATTCATAAAATAATTAGACCTTACCCCAAGCATTATTCTCGAATTGTTGTTATTAGACGTAATAGAGTGAACGTCGTCGGGGCGAAGCAGGGTTAAAGTCTTTTCGGGGACGTCAATCGTCTGTCCGTTTATTTTATGGGTAATATGTCCGTCTTTTTGAAACATAAACTCCCAATATCCGTTGTGAGAGTGCATAGTCGGGTAAGATTCGTGCGAAACGTGAAAGAATAAATCTTTATAATCGTTGGTAATTTCTTCAAATTTGCCCATTTTTTTCTTCTCCTTACGAGAAAATTTTAACACCAAAAATACGAAAAGTCAAAAGATTTTTAATTTTTGACTGAAAATTTTGAGTAAAATTCATAAAAATAAAATTAAATTTACTATTTAATTTGTCTATTCATTATTGTATAATGATAAAAGAAAAATAATATAGGGTAAAAGTAAAAATAATTTAAGCCCTAAAATTAGGAGGAAACGATGAAAAAAGCAATAAAAGTACTTGCGGTTCTTTCGGCAATTTTGTTAGCGACGGCGTCTTTCGGCGCTTGCAAGAAAAAAACGAGAGTTCCGTCGGGCGGACACGTTGAAGACATCGATACCGATAAAACTCAACTTTACGTTTACAGTTATAACGGTGGATACGGTGCAGACTGGTTGTACGGCATAAAGGAAAAATTCGAAACTCTTTACAAAGATTTCGAAAACGGCGACAAAAAGGGCGTACAAGTTTTAATCGACCCGTCTAAAACCGCAGTTACCGCAGATTCTATCAAGCACGACAAATACGAAGTTTACTTTATAGAAGGTTGCGAAGACTATCACGTTTTAAGAAACAAAGGTTGTTTTGAAGACTTGACCGACGTAGTAGTAAACGAAAGCGTTTACGACGGCAAGAAAATCGAAGACAAATTGACTGCCGAACAAAAGGCTTACTTCGGAGTAGTAGAAGGCGGTTCTACGCATTATTACTGCTTACCCCACTACGAAGGATATTACGGAATAATTTATAATATCGACTTATTTGATAAAAAGGGATTTTATTTTGCGAACGTAGTCGGCGACGGAGATTCTAACGGCGACTTTATATTCCCCGGCGACGACGAAAATAAAAGTGCAGGTCCCGACGGCGAGTTTAATACCGCCGACGACGGACTTCCCGCAACTTACGAAGAATTCTATAAACTTTGCGACTATATTAAAGAACAAAGTATAGTACCTTTGCTTTGGACGGGTGAAAATTACAGTCAATACGTAACGTCGTTCACTCACTCTTTGGTAGCGGACTTTGAAGGCAAAGAACAAATGATGCTTAACTACACCTATAACGGAACGGCGACCGACCTTGGTACAATCGTCGGTACTTCGTTTGTTAAAGACGCCACTCAAACGACTATTACCGGAATGAACGCCTACGAACTTGCCCGTCAACAAGGAAAGTTAGAAGGAATAAGATTTACCGAGAAGATAACCGATACCGACAAGTATCACAACGATGAAGCGTTCAGCACGCTCGACCAACTCGCAGCACAAGAAAGATTCTTAAAGGCAAGTTGGCAACGTGGCGACGGCGTAAACGACCCGTGCGCAATGATTATCGACGGCGTATGGTGGGAAAACGAAGCGAAGTCGGTATTTTCTTCGATGGAACAAGCGTGGGGCGACAGCGCAAGCAAGATGAACAGAAACTTCGGTTGGATGTATCTTCCCAAGGCTAACGAAGATAAAATAGGAAGCAAGAACGTTCTTTGCGACGTTATGTATTCAAAGTGTTTCGTAAGGTCGGGACTTGACAGCGTTGACAAACAATTAGCAGTTGACTTCGTTCAATTTGTAAACAGCGACGAAAGTTTAAGATGGTTTACGGTTGAAACGGGCGCTCCCAAGGCACTTCAATACGAACTTACCTCTGCGGATTTGGAGAAATTAAGTCCTTACGCAAAATCTCTTTACGAATACAGACAAAACGCAGACGTTATTTATCCCGTAAGTCAAAACGAGATATACGTCAACAATGCGTCCAAATTCGACCGTATCGACGGATTATATAATTCCAAAGTC
Organism: Christensenellaceae bacterium; assembly: GCA_045600785.1. Classification (GTDB taxonomy): domain Bacteria; phylum Bacillota; class Clostridia; order Christensenellales; family Borkfalkiaceae; genus UBA10281. The sequence continues at coordinate 4,019 of JAZRYO010000098.1, forward strand.
GGAACGGACAGTTATACGACACCCGTCAGGGCTTTCCACTCTAAACAAAGTTTAACTGCAGAAGAATATTTCGCAGGTATTTACAACGTATTCAAAAATTTGAAGTTCTGGAAAAATCTTTAATTAACGCTTTTGGGGGAAAACGGTGAAGACAAAATCGCAAAGACAACTTCGGTGGTCAAGAAAGGATAAAATCTTTTATCTTCTTTTGGTAATTTGGCCGATACTACAATTCATTGTCTTTTATATAGGCGTAAATTTCAAATCGCTATTACTTGCATTTCAAAATATCGACGTTTTTAACGGCACGAGAGAATTTACTTTCGATAACGTTAAAAACGCTTTCGATTTGCTAACGAAGTCGAAGATGGTCCGTCATACCGAACTTATGTCGTTGACGGTATATTTAATTTCGCTTTTAACAGGCGTTCCGCTCGGACTTTTGTTTTCGTACTACATTGCGAAAAAGAAGTTCGGCGCAGGTGCGTTTAGGGTAATGCTTTTCTTACCGTCGATAGTATCAAGTATAATAATGGTTACCATATACCGTTATTTTATGGACTATGCGATACCCCAAATTTTGCAAAAGCGGTTTGATATTAAACTTATTTCCATACTTACCAACGACGATATCAGGGTGTCGTTTGCGGCGATAATGTTTTACAACGTATTTATCTCGTTCGGAACTTCGGTACTTATGTATTCGAACAAGATAAGTGCAAGCGACCCTGCGATAATCGAAGCCTGTCACTTGGACGGTGCAACGGGAATTAAAGAGTTTTGGTATATAACGTTGCCCGAAGTTTTCCCGACGTTATCGACTTTCTTGATAGTAGGTATCGCAGGCATATTTACAAATCAATTCAACCTGTTCTCGTTCTTTGGAAAAGACTCGATTGAAGACTTGCAAACTTTTGGATATTATCTATACGTTCAAACGGCAAAAGCCCAAAGCGAGAGTGATTATCCGCCTATTTCGGCACTCGGATTATTGCTTTCGGTAGTTGCGATAGCGTTGACGTATTTTGCAAAGTTTATTATCGGCAAATTAGGGCCGAGTGAAGATTAGGGGTGATGATATGACAGACGTTAAATATAAAGCGAAAAGTCGTGTAAAAGAAAAATTTGCCCCTATCGATATCGTGCTTTTGGCGGTACTTATTTTCTACGTTTTGGTACTTGCGGTTTTGTTTTACTGGGCAATAGTCACTTCGATTAAAAGTCAAGACCAATTCTATATCGACAAGATTGCGTTTCCGAACGCAAAAAATTACGACGAGTTTAAGATATACAATCCGCTTTTGGAAGGCAAACCCGTTTGGAACTTCGGTAAGATTTTCGACGAACTTTTCATAAAGATTACGACCAAAGATTTTACGACTGATTACGTTGACGTGCCGACTATGATAATCTACACGATTTTATATGCGGTCGGCTGTGCGTTTTTCAATACGTTAACGCAAATGTTGACGGCGTACGCTTGTGCGAAATTCCCGTGCAAGATATCGTCTATACTTTACAACGTAGCCATAGTCGTTATGATAATACCTATCGTCGGTAGTTTACCCGCTGAAATTCAACTTGCGAAAGATATAGGTATTCACAACTCGCTTTGGGGACAATGGATAATGAAAGCCAACTATTTGGGAATTTACTTTTTAGTATTTTTCTCGACTTTCAAATCGCTACCGAACACCTATATAGAAGCGGCGAAAATCGACGGTGCGGGCAACTTTTATATAATGACAAGAGTTTGTTTGCCACTTGTCAGAAACGAATTTTTAACAATATTTTTAATAAACTTTATAGCATACTGGAACGACTATCAAATACCCCTTTTATATTTGCCCACCTATCCTACGATAGCCTATGCGATATATAAACTCGCAATGCACGAAGTAGAAGGGTTTGAAACCGTTCCTATGCGTATGGCGGGTGCGGTTGCGATGCTCGTTCCCATACTCGTTATATTTATCACTTTTAACAAGAGATTACTTGGCAACTTAACGGTTGGCGGAATAAAAGGATAAAAATTAAAAAGGAGAATATATGAAAAGGAGAATTTTAAGCGTTATACTATGTATAGCGACCGCAACTTGTTGCGGTATGGCAATCGCAGGCTTTGACAAACGTACTGCGGGTGCCGAATGGAAAAGCGTCGAATTAGAAGAATATTACGATTATAATTCGACTTTCTTCGTTCCTACTATGGAAATAGAAGAAGGCGGTTCGACCTACGAAGCGGACACCGTACTTATCTTCCCCGACGGAACGCAAACGACTAAAAAAGAAGTCGTTTTATCTCAGACGGGTTTATACACCTTAAAGGGCAGTAAAAGAATAAGCGGTAAAAACTACGAAATAGTAAAGACGTTTATGGTAAGACAAAACTACTACGACGTCGGAAACGGTTCTTTCGCATACT
>JAZRYO010000099.1:0-3107 GCA_045600785.1 Christensenellaceae bacterium
ACGGCGAAAAAGTTATCGTTATGTCAACGGGTATGGGCGGTCCTTCTGCCGCAATAGGCGTTGAAGAACTTTATAGTACCGGAGTTGATACTTTTATAAGAGTCGGAACTTGCGGTGGTATGCAAACCGAAGTTTTAAGCGGAGATTTGGTAATCGCAACGGGCGCTATCCGTATGGAAGGAACGACCAAAGAATATATGCCTATCGAATATCCTGCAGTTCCGAATATCGAAATCGTAAACGCCTTGATTAAATCTGCCGACCAACTCGGATACAGAAAACACGTCGGTATTATTCAAAGTAAAGATTCTTTTTACGGTCAACACGACCCCGACAGAATGCCCGTCGGCTACGAACTTAAAGAGAAGTGGCAGGCGTGGATAAAGGGAAACTGTTTGGCGTCCGAAATGGAAAGTGCGGCGCTTTTTGTCGTGTCGTCTTATTTAAGGGCGAGAGCGGGCGTCGTTTTAATGACGGTATGGAATCAAGAAAGAGTAAATAAAGGACTAAATAACGATTCTACTTTCGATACGGAAAGAGCAATTGATACCGCTGTAAACGCAATTAGAATTTTAATAGCGGAAGATAAAAACAAATGACTGAAAATACGTCGCCTTGTTTAGATTATCTAATAGAACAAAGGCTAAAAAACTTAAACCCGAAGTTGCACGGACTTTATAAAAACAGCGTTTTTGCAATGGATAGGCTACTTATAAACTATAAAAATATTTTTCCGTTTTTTACAAATCATACTTTCGAACACTCTGCACAAGTAGTAAATTATTGCAATTTACTTGCGCAAGATTATAACGTAGACCTTCTAAACGAAGACGAATTATACGTTTTGATTATGGGTGCTTGTTTGCACGATGTAGGTATGGGTATTTCGAAATCCGATTTTTTGGAATTTAGCGAAAAACTTGAAAGCGTCATAGATTTTACAAAAAAGCATCAAGACGCAAATTATCAAGAGATCACACGGCTTTTTCATCAAGAATTCGGCGCTTTATTTTTAGAAAAATACAAGGACTTATTTGAAATATCGTCGCCTATTCATTTATTAGCAATTTCACAGATTATTCGAGGACACAGAAAGCAAGATTTATTAAGTGAAGAGTATAAAACGATTTATACGGACAACGGAAACCCTATAAGGCTTTCCTATCTAACCGCACTTGTCAAAATGGCAGACGAACTCGATATAACGTCGGATAGAAATTTGCTTTTTGATTATAAGCACAATAAAAAAGAGTGGTCGCCATATCAAACTTTATGTTATAAATGTCACGAAGCGTTAAAGCGTTTCGTAATAGAAGACAATGCTCTCGTCTTGTATTTTTTTACCGACGAAGAAATAGTCTTTCACGAGATTATGGATATGCAAGACAAGGTAAACGAAACGTTCCGAGAATATAAAAAAGTAATTGAAAATCAAAACGAATTTAAGATTATGCAAAATTCGGTCGTTTTCAGAAAAATAAAATTTGGAGTATAATGATATGAAATATCCTATTTCCGCAACGTTTATTGACGAAATAACTTACGATATTCCGTCACAAAACTGGTCGAAAGAGCAATGGGCAAACGACCTTGACAATATGAATGAAGTCGGTATTGATACCGTCGTTATTATGCGTAGCGTATTTTACGACAAGTGTTTATATCCGTCGAAATATTTTAACACTTTGAAAAAGGACGATGAAGACTTTTTGGGCTTTATATTAAAAGAAGCCGAAAAAAGAGATATGGACGTTTACGTCGGACTTTACATATCAAATCTTTGTTGGAATAACGGCGACGCATTAGGCGAAATCAAACAAAACGAAATTTTCATAAAGGAATTTTTGGATAGATATAAGGGGATTAAATCGTTTAAGGGGTGGTACATACCGCACGAAACGGGTTGGAATACTTATAGCATTAAAGAAACTATGGGCGGACTTGCAAAACTTTGCAAAGAAAAAACGCCCGACAAAAAAGTTCTTATAAGTCCGTTTTTCAAGTCGCCTTCGACGAGTCCCGACTTTTCTTTGTCGCCCGAAAGGACGTATGAAGAATGGGATAAAATTTTTTCGTGTTGCGGAAATGATATAGATATTTGCGCTTTTCAAGACGGAACGGCGTCATTACAAGAACTTGAAAGTTATTTAATATCCGTAAAGAAAGTTTGCGATAAATACGGCATTGAACTTTGGTCTAACGTAGAAACTTTCGAAAGGGACGTAAGATGTTTGTATTTCCCTATTCCCTTCGACGTTTTAAGGAAAAAAATCGAAATAGCAACGCCACACGTGGAAAAAATCATTACTTTCGAATTTTCTCATTTTTTAAGTCCGCAATCTATTTTCCCGTCGGCGAAAAATCTTAATAACTTATATAAAAATTATTACGGTAAAAAGTAAAAGGAAAATATGGATAAGTGGTATAAAGGAATATATAGAAGAAATCTCGTCGATATGCATATATCGGACGAAAAAGACGAGTATTTGTCCAAGTTCTCGGCGGACGAATATTTTGCATACTTAAAAAAAGCAAAACTTCAAAGTCCTATGATTTATCTTCAATCTCATACGGGGCTTTGCAATTTTCCGACGAAGGTATCGAAAACTCACGAGTTTTTCATTAGACATCCCGACGAGATAGTTAAACTTATCGACCTATGTCATAAAGACGGTATGAAGGTCGTCGGATATTACAGTCTGATTTTCAATAATCAAGCGGTTTTAGACCACCCCGATTTTGAAATGGTAAACTTCGATAAATCGACGTGGAGAGACCACGGTCAAAGATACGGACTTTGTTGTCCGAATAATCTCAAATACCGTGAATTTTTGAAAGTCCAAATACAAGAAATGGCGGACAAGTACGACAATTTAGACGGCATTTTCTACGATATGCCTTATTGGGAAGTCGCTTGTCATTGCGATTATTGTAAAGAACGTTATAAAAAGGAAGTCGGTGGAGAAATTCCCGATAAAATAGACTGGTCTGACGAAAGGTTTAGAACTTTTGTCAAAAAGCGTCAAGAGTGGATGGGCGAATTTTCGGCATTTGTTAAAGAAACGTCAGAAAATATTATGAAAAACACTACGGTCGAATTAAACTTT
>JAZRYO010000100.1:0-2917 GCA_045600785.1 Christensenellaceae bacterium
TAGGTCTGTCGTCCTGCGGAAAGCCGCTGAATGAGGAACTCTTCCGCGCCTACGCGGAAGCGGATATTACCGAAATGGAAATAGACGAAGTCGTTGATTCGTTAAAATCAGGGTGGATAACGACCGGACCTAAAACAAAAGAATTTGAAAAGCGAATTGCGGAATATTGCGGAACGGATAAAGCGGTATGCTTAAACTCGCAAACTGCGTGTGCCGAACTTGCACTCCGTATTTTAGGAATAGGGGTTGGCGACGAAGTAATTACTTCCGCTTACACATACACGGCGAGTGCCTCGGTAATTTGCCACGTCGGTGCAAAGCCCGTCTTAGTAGATATTCAAAAAGATAATCTCGAAATGGATTACGACAAACTCGAAAAGGCAATAAATAAAAAGACGAAGGCGATAATACCCGTTGACATTGCCGGTATTCCTTGCGATTACGACAGAATATTCGAAATAGTCGAAAAGAAGAAAAAGTTATTTAGACCGAAGACCGATTTACAAAGGTCAATAGGCAGAGTAGCGGTTGTCACCGATACCGCCCACTCTTTCGGTGCGAAATGGAAAGACAAGCGTACGGGCAATATCGGAGATTTTTCGGCGTTTTCCTTCCACGCAGTTAAAAATTTGACGACTGCCGAAGGCGGTGCGCTTACCTGGAAGAATTTTGACGGCGTAAGCAACGACGAACTCTATCATACTATTCAACTTTATTCTTTGCACGGGCAATCTAAAGACGCACTTGCGAAAATGAAGTTAGGTGCGTGGGAATATGATATAGTTGCGCCTTGGTACAAGTGCAATATGACCGATATAGCCGCAGCGATAGGACTTGCGCAACTCCGTAGATACGACGATATGTTAAAGCGTAGAAAAGAGATAATCAAAAAGTACGACAAAGCGTTTAGACCGCTTGGCATAAAGACTCTCGAGCACTACACCGACGTTTACGAATCTTCGGGACACTTGTATATCACGCATATTCCGAATATCACGATAGAAGAAAGGAATATGATAATCGAAGAAATGGCGGGGCATAAGATAGCGTGCAACGTACACTATAAGCCACTACCTATGCACACGGCGTATAAAGATATGGGATTTAATATTAAAAAATATCCCAACGCCTACGACTTCTTTAAGGGCGAAATAACTTTACCCCTTCACAATAAACTTACTGATGAAGACGTTCAAAGAATAATAAAAACCTTTAAGGCTATCGTAAAGAAATATATAAAATGCTAATAAAAAAATGGGATAAACTTCCCGAGAAATTAAAAACAGACGAAGTAAGAGTATATTACGATATCTTAAAAAAGAAAGGCTTTTCATTATTTGTGAAAAGAGTTTTCGATATTGTCGTTTCACTCTTGCTTCTTCTTATATTATCGCCCGCCTTTATAATTTTGGCGATTGCGATCAAGTTGGAGTCCAAAGGTCCTGTATTTTTCAGACAAGAAAGAATAACGCAGTACGGCAAGACGTTTAGAATTTTCAAATTTAGAACGATGGTGGATAAGGCGGAGAGTATGGGCGAAAAACTCACGCTTGAAAACGACGACAGAATAACGAGAGTCGGAAAACTCATAAGAAAACTCCGTTTAGACGAAATAAGTCAACTCATCGACGTTTTAAGGGGAACTATGACTTTCGTCGGCACAAGACCGGAAATTCCGAAATACGTCGATAAATACACGCCCGAAATGTATGCGACCTTGCTTTTACCCGCAGGAATAACTTCGGAAGCGAGTATTTGTTTTAAGGACGAAGACGAATTGTTGTCAAAAGGCGAAGGAAATATCGACGATATTTACGTCAACGAGATTTTGCCCAAGAAAATGGAATACAATTTGCAAGCGATAAAGGAATTTTCCTTTTTCAAAGATATAAAAACTATGGTAAAGACGGTATTTGCCGTTCTAAAATAGGTAATAATATGGATAATTACGCTTTTTTGGCGTCGGTATATAAAAACACGAAAGTCGATGAAATGAAACTTTGCGTTGATTGTATGGTAAATCAAACCGTACCGCCTTCGCAAATAGTAATAGTCGAAGACGGACCGATACCAAGCGAACTCGATTTATACCTTTCAAGACTTGAAAGCGAGTCGCCGAATTTATATAAACTCGTAGTTTTGGAAGATAACGTAGGACTCGGCGTCGCCCTTCGTGAAGGTATGAAGGTGTGCGACTATGAACTTATCGCAAGGATAGATACCGACGACGTTTGCGTTAAATGTAGATGTGAAAAACAGTTAAAAGTATTTGAAGAGCACCCCGAATTTTCGGTGGTCGGGTCGAACATGTCCGAATTTATCGACGATACTGACAACGTCGTTGCGATAAGGGAAGTTCCCGAGCATCACGAAGATATATGCAAATATCTTAAAAAACGTTGTCCGTTTAATCATATAACCGTAATGCTTAAAAAGTCGGCGGTTATGCGTGCGGGCGGATACGAACACTGGCTTTACGACGAAGACAGTTTTTTATGGATAAGAATGTATTTAAGCGGTGCGGTATTTTATAATATCCAAGAAGTTTTGGCGTCGGCGAGAGTCGGCAAGGATATGTATAAAAGACGTGGCGGTTTGACTTATTACAAATCGGAAAGAGATTTGTTTAAGTATATGTACGATAATAAGATAATAAACTTTTTCGAATTGCAAAAAGAAAAGGCGATAAGGTTTATTTTATACGTTTTAATGCCTAACGGCATAAGGGGATTTTTATTTAGAAAACTTGCACGAAAGACGAAATAAAAAAATATATCAAAGGGGTATGAGAAGTGATTATTTTACACGTTGCGTCAATTACGAACAGTTTATTTAACGGAGTTAGCGTAGTTTGTCCGAAACACATCAAAAGTCAATCCGAATTTGAAACGGTCGGACTTATGAACATAAGAAACGT
>JAZRYO010000101.1:0-2024 GCA_045600785.1 Christensenellaceae bacterium
TAATAGGTTCTTTTTGTATGATAATTTGCATTTATTTCTTACCGTCGCTTATCGGGGTTGACGCACTTGAAATAGGACTACTTATAAACTACACCGTATCTTCTCTTTTGAATTACTTTTCGCTTAAAAAAATAAACGCCGAAAACTTACGTTTCGGCGAATACTTATTAAAATCTTTCTTAACGGTTATTCCGTCGTCAATTACGGCGATAATGGTTAAAATACTACTTCAAAAATTTATGAGTGATATTTTCGTCATTGCAATTACTTGTATATCGGCATTTTTGATTTCTATAGGATTTATGCTTATTTTAGGTCTTATCAATATTGAAAAATCTTTCTTTGAAAAAGGAAATCTTTTTAAGCGCAAAGTAAAGACAAGTAGATAAAATAAAGTTGATAAAAGATACCGCAATTTGATAGGGAAACCTAACCGATAAATAAGCGAAAAAGGTCTTTTTACCCTTTGCATACATAAGGAAAAGCCCCAAAGTGTTAAGTCCCGCAGTACAAATTAACGCAACTAAAATATAAGCAATTAGAAACAAAAGAATATCAATAAAAACGTTGTCTTTTTTAATAAATATACTTTTAAGTAAAAAAGCAACGCCGAACAAAAGCCCCGAAAGTCCGGAAGCAAGCCCGACGATAAAATTATACGGTCCAAATGGGTGAATTAAGCAACCTATAACGTCGCCAAGAAAACAAACGATAAACGCCCAAGGACCTAAAAACAAGCCTGCTAAAAACGAAAAAGTCATAACCACCGACAAGACGAAATACGGCGGAATAATTTCAAAAGTAAAAATATTCGAAAGTGACAAAAACGCCGTAAAAACGCCTAGAAATGCAAGCGTTTCAGTCGTAGACTTAAAAATTTTCGACATAAAAAAACCTCCACTAAAAAGTAGAGAGTTCCAAGTAAATTGTATAAATCAATTTGCATCTGGATGCGTCAAAAGATTGTGGATTTCTCCTTCGCCCGCATTCAACATCCCGTTATGCGGTACTTAACACCTTTTGTACTACTCTGCTTTTTTATAAATATACAACGATTCGACAAAATTGTCAAGTATATTTATTTTTTTATTTTGCAATAATCAAAGTATGATTATAATTTTTTTAAGGGCACTTATAACGTTTATAACCCTACTTATCGTAATGCGTCTTATGGGTAAACGTCAAATAGGCGAAATGCAACCGTTTGAACTCGTAATAACTTTGCTTATCGCCGAACTTGCTTGTATTCCGATGTCTGACATATCAATTCCACTCGTTTACGGCATTACGGCTATTTTGGCGGTTTTTATTTTACACCAAATATTTTCTATCGTTGAACAATCAAGTCAGGCGTCAAAAAGGATAATAAGCGGTAAACCGTCGCTCGTAATAAATAAAGACGGCATAAACTTCCAGGAACTTCGGAGAAATAATATGGACGTCGAAGACCTTATGGAATCTATAAGAATTTCAGGATATTATTCACTCGACGACCTTGACTATGCAATATTCGAAAGCAACGGAAAACTGTCGGCAAAAGAAAACGAAAAATACAGTAAAGAAAATACTTCTATGCCGATAATTTTAATCGCCGAAGGTAAAATTATCCATAAAAATCTCGAACAAATCAAATATTCCGTCGAAGAACTTTTGGAAACGGTTAAAAAATTCGGTGCAAGAAAAATAAAAGACGTCGGAGTTTTAACGATAGACGGAAACGGCAAAATGTATTTCCAACTCGAAAAAGGTAAGTTTAAGTTAGAAAACGTTAAACTTAAAAAAGGTGTAAAATGGTAAAATCTTTAATATCGATTATAGTTGCATCTTTAATTTTGTTAGGCGGTGCTATATACGAACAAACTTCAATAAACAATTCGTTTATAAAATTAAGGACGCAAATGAATTGCGTCCTTGAAAAACTAAACGATGAATCGGTAACCGTCGATGACGTTAAATCTTTACAAGATTTATGGGTGCAAGAAAAGAAAAAACTCCACGCATTTATATCTCATAACGATATAAAG
>JAZRYO010000102.1:0-7541 GCA_045600785.1 Christensenellaceae bacterium
AAAACGTTATGGGGAGTCAAATCGTTTAAAAAAACTAAACAAAAACGCGGTTCGGCTTGTCCCGAACGTCGTTTTAATAATCAAACGAAAAAGCAACGAAAAAGCACGGCGGAAATTTTCCGCCGTGCTTACTTTTTTTAGTTTAGAATTTAAGTTTTCTTGCCATAAGTACGCCCATACAAGACGCCATCATAAGCCCTCTCGTCCAACCTGACGAATCGCCAAGGCAATGGAGATTTAATATGTTCGTATTAAAATCGTCGTCCATTTTAATCTTGTTTGAATAGAATTTAAGTTCAGGGGAATACAAAAGCGTTTCAGAGCTTGCAAAACCGGGTACTACGACGTCTAATTGCTTAATGAAATTCAATATATTAGTAAGTGTTCTATACGGCATAGCGGCGGTTATATCGCCCGCTACGGCATCGGGAAGCGTCGGCTTTAAGTTGCTACGGTCGAGTTCTTTTTGCCACGTTCTTTTTCCTTCCAAAATATCTCCGTAGCGTTGTACTAATATATGACCGTCGCCAAGCATATTCGTAAGTTCGCCTATCTTTTTAGCGTACTCTATAGGTTGATTAAACGGATAAGTGAAGTTATGCGAACATAAAATAGACAAGTTGGTATTGTCCGACTTTTTATCCTTATACGAGTGTCCGTTAACGACCGCCAAATCGTCGTCGTAATTTTCTTGTGCGACGTATCCGCCGGGGTTTTGACAAAACGTTCTAACTTTATTCTTAAACGGTGCGGGGTAGCCTATAAGTTTGGACTCGTATAACACTCTGTTTACTTCTTCCATAACTTCGTTTCTGACTTCCACTCTAACGCCTATATCGACGGTTGACGGCTGGTGTTCGATACCGTGTTCCGAACACATAGTTTCGAGCCACTCTGCGCCACGTCTTCCCGTTGCGACTATGATTTTTTCGGCGTTTATGATTTCTTCCTTGCCGTTGACGTTTACTATTGCACCTTTACAAACGTTTCCGTCGATTACGACGTTTTTACAGTCTGAATAAAAAAGCATTTCCACGCCGTTGTTTAGAAGATACTGTTCTATGGAATAATAAATACTTTGCGCCTTTTCAGTACCCAAATGGCGAATAGGACAGTCCACGAGTTTAAGTCCCGCACAAATAGCCTTTTTCCTTATTTCCTTAATTTCTTCGGGGTGGTCAACGCCTTCGATTTTTTTATCAGCGCCGAATTCGAGATAAATTTTATCGACGTACTCGATTGTCTCTTGAACTAAATCGTGTCCTATTTGGTCGGGGAGAGCACCGCCGACGTAACTCGATAGCGAAAGTTTACCGTCAGAAAACGCACCCGCACCCGAAAAGCCGGTAGTAATCGAACAGTTTTTGCAGTTCATACAACGTCCCGTATTCGATTTGGGACAAACTCTCTTTTCTACGGGAGCGCCTTTTTCTACTATGGTAATCTTCTTGTTTTTGTTAAGTCTTATAAGTTCAAGTGCAGTAAATATTCCCGCAGGACCTGCACCGATTATCAATACTTCGGTATTCATAAAAGCCTCCTTCAATAAAAACATATTATATGATAACATATATAAGCCGTATTGTAAAGTATAAGCGTTAAAATAATTTTTATAAAACGCTTGACATAGAATAAATAGTGTAGTAGAATGATGATATCAAAATGATATCACAAGGAGAAGATATGGAAGACGTTTTGGTTTCCGAAAACTTATGTAAAAGTTTTAAGTTGTCTAAAAAGCAACAAAAAATCGACAAAACGAACGAAAAAGTAAAAAAAGCGGTTAAAAATCTTTCATTTACGGTTAGAAAGGGGGAAATTTACGGACTTTTAGGACCTAACGGAGCAGGAAAGACGACGACTCTCCGTATGCTTGCGACACTTATTAAGCCGGACGACGGCGACGCAGTTATTAACGGCAAAAGCATAGTGAAAGAGCCGGATAAGGTAAGGGCAAACATAGGTTTTTTAACGAGCGAACTTAAACTCGAAAACTTTTTCACGCCGAACTATTTATACGATTATTTTTCGTCGCTATACGGTATCGACGAGAAAACTTCGAAAGAAAGGAAAAAATACTTATTCGAAAAATTCGGTATCGACAGATTTTCGGAAGTTAAAGTCGCCGATTTATCTACGGGTATGAAACAAAAGATTTCACTCGTTATATCGATAGTTCACGACCCCGAATTTATCATATTCGACGAGCCGACCAACGGACTTGACGTAATAACCGCAAAGACGGTTATCGACTTTTTGACCGAACTTAAAAAAGAAGGTAAAACGATAATTTTATCCACTCACATTTTCTCACTCGTCGAAAGGATATGCGATAGAGTGGGCATTATTATCGACGGTAAAATGGTAAAAGAAGACGACGTAAAAACGCTTATCAAAGACAAACCGCTTGAAGACGTTTTCTTCGACGTTTATAGGGAGGTCAAAGGAAATGAGTAGTATAATAACGATAATGAAGAAAGAACTCAAAAGGTTCTTTACCGATAAGCGAATGCTAACGGGACTTATTTTACCCGGCGTACTTTTGTTTATTATTTATTCTTTAATGGGCAATATCGTCGCCGACGTTTCGACGACTTCCGACGACTACGAATACAAGATTTACACAGTCAATCAGTCGGCGTCGTTCGAACAGAATTTAGATGCACTCGGGTATAAATACGACATTACGAAAACCGACGATATCGAAGGGACGAAGGATTTGATAAAGGATAAGGAAATCGACTTACTTATGGTCTTTTCGGAAAACTTCGACGAAGAAAGTCCGACGGAGAAACAGTCGGTTGACATATTTTATAATTCGACGGATACCGAGTCTATGAACTTATACACGGCCGTTTACGGAATTTATAATGCGCAAGCGACGGCGGGAACGGAAAGATTTTTAGTCAATCTCGGCGGAATAAATTACGATATGGCGACGAGTCAAGATTTATCGATAATGTTAATTACGATGATATTCCCGATGGTACTTCACATACTTCTTGCGTCGAGTTGTATAGCCATTGCGAGTGAGAGTATAGCGGGCGAAAAGGAAAGGGGAACGATAGCGACTTTACTCGTAACGCCCACGAAGAGAAGTTATATTGCGATAGGCAAAATTCTCGCCCTTTCGATAACTTCGATATTTGCGTCGATTATATCTTTCGCAGGACTTTTGGGTTCGCTTCCGAGTTTGCTTTCGGGTGTTGACGTTGACCTTGGAATGTACGGCGTATCGACCTATTTGCCGTTGTTTTTGACGATGACTTTCACGGTGGTGCTGTTCGTCGTTTTAATGTCGCTTTTCTCTTGTTTGGCAAAGTCGGCAAAAGAAGCCGGCGCACTCGTCACCCCCGCTATGATTATAGTAATGGTTGCGGGACTTTCGTCGGTAATATCGGGCGGAAAGGTTGCAAGCGCTTGGTATTTGTATCTTATACCCATATACAATTCGGTACAAACGGTAGGTGCAATACTTTCGTTGCAGTTTAATCCCATAAACTTCGTGCTTACTATTCTTTCTACGACGGTCTTTATAGGACTCGGAGTATTCCTTTTAACAAGGCTTTTCAACAACGAAAAAGTAATGTTTAATGCGTGATAGGGGAAAAAGCGTTTTTTGAATAAAACGCTTTTTTCTTTTTTTACAAAAATTTTCAAAAAAGATATAGACAAAAGATTATCATTATTGTATAATATAAAACAACAAAAATAAGGAGATAAAAAAATGAAAAGAAAACTTATTGCAATTTTATTGTGCTTAACCGTAGTTTTCGTCGAAGCGTTTGCCTTGACCGCTTGTGGCAAGAAGGATAAAGGCGGAAACGATAATACGCCTACGGCTTGCACGCACCAGTTAAGTTCGCCTATTCGTGAAAACGAAGTTGCGGCAACTTGCGTCAGCGAAGGTTCGTTCGACGAAATCGTTTATTGTCTTAAATGCGGAGATAAAGTTTCTTCTACGCATAAGACGATAGACAAATTGCCACACACGTTTAACGGACAAAGCCACGTTGACGAAGTTCCGTTGGGCGATTGCGCTTGGGAGCGTTCGGTAAGCGTCGCTTGTACGGGAGAAGGCTGTACGGCAGTCGATACGACGACGGAAACCGTATATAAGCACTCCTATACTTTCGCAGACTTTGAAACGATAGCCACTTGTTCGCAAGAAGGCGCAAAGAGATACGAATGTACTTGTGGCGACGTTATAACCGTACCTTACGAAGATAAAGACAATCACGTTTGGGGCGACGGCGTTAAGACCGGTTCTATTACCGTTTACACTTGTGAATGCGGTTTAACTAAAACCGTTATAGACGCAACGGAAGAAACGACCGCTACGGTATCTACCGAAGATTTGTTCACGGTAGGCACCGTCGAACTTAAAGAAGCAAGTCTTTCTTTCGACGCTGAAACTTTGAACGCACTCGGCGAAAACGTTGAAATAACGGCTGAAACCGTAGATAAGGGTTCGTTATCTTTAGAACAAGAAATAGCGGATAAGATAGGCGATGCAACGGTATTTGATTTCTCGCTTAAATCAAACGACCAACCCGTATCCGAATTCGACGGTAAAGTTAAAATTCGCATACCTTACGAATTGAAACCCGGCGAAGACCCCGAACATATCGCAGTTTGGTATTTAGGTGCAAACGGAGAAGTAGAGTCCTTCCAAGCAAAATATTTTGCAACCGCTAACGGTGGAGAAGTAGAATTCGAAACACCGCACTTCTCGACTTACGTCGTTGTTAAATTATCCAAAGAAGAAGTTTGTGAACTTTACGGACACCAAATGAAGTTGATATCTTCAAAAGTAGCGACTTGTTGTTCCGAAGGTCTCGAGTTGTTCCGTTGTTCTTGTTGTGGACACGAGGAAACCAAGGTAAGCCCGATGACCGAACACCAATTCTTGATTACCGACGTTTTAAGTCCTACGACGACCAAAGCGGGATACGTTGTTAAGACTTGTAATACTTGCGGTAGCGTTATCCGTACCGACCTTGCAAAGAAAGAAGGCGTAAGTTCGGATAAAGTATCGAACTTTGTTTCGAGTTTGGCAGGCGATTTAACTCTCGACCTTGACGTAAACGGAATGATTAAAGTTTACGGTTCGATTTTCGAAGACGAAGGAAAGAGAATAATTTACGCCGACGAGAACTTGGCGGAAGAAAAATTCGTCGGAATAGTTATCGACGGTAAGGCTTACTCTATTCAAGGTGGCGAATTGTATATTTCCGAAGCCGAAGGTTCAATGGAAATTTTTGCACTTCTAAATAGCGTTCCTTACATTTTAGACAATCTTCCAAACGTTGCAAAAGACCTTATTGCAAAGGTTGGCGATATTTTAGTATCTAACCTTTTCAAAGTAGAAGAAAACGAACAAGGTGAGCTTTTAACTCTCGACTTTGATAGAGTGTTAGCATTAAACGGTCAAGTTGCAACACTTCCGATTAAAGACCTTATAGACGAACTTTGCGGTAAAGATACGTATAGTAATTTGTTAAAAACCGCAGAGAATATATGCAATTCAAAACTCGGCGACATAGAAGAATTATACGACTTGGATTTAGCGTCTATCGTCGATGTTGTTGCGCCGATTATAAGCGATATGACGGGAGAATTAGACACCGAATCGATTAAGCAAATGATAGCGGGATTAAGTGATTTCACCGTTTCAGATATTATTTCTCTTGCTACCGAATCGTCGTTTAAGTTCTCCGAAATAAAAGCGCAAATCGAAGAGATTGCGTCCTTTACCGTTTACGACCTTATAGTAGTTACGACGGACGGTGACACGGGTGAACTTATCAAAATGATGGTTTCTCAACTTATCGAAGAATTATCAAAAGGCATTTCTCTTCAAATTCAACTCGACGACGAAGGTAGAATTTTAGAGATAAATTTAAGTGCCGAATTGCCTTCCGATTTATTCGGCGAAGGCTTCCCGTTTGGCGACGTATTAGATATTACCGCTACGATTAAGGCTGAAAAGACTGACCGTGATTATAAGTCGATTCTTGATATGATGAACAACATAGCGGATAAATTTGTACTTGACGAAAACAATTACGAATGGGCGTTTAAGAACATTATAGACGAGTATCCGGGCATCACCTTCACTCTTCAAGAAATTGAAAACGAGTATGGTAATTCCTATTCGGCTTTCGTTTCTTCGGACGTCACTTACACTACCGACGACGATGAGTTTGACGGACACTTTGTAATAAGCGCAAACATATCGACTGCGATAGAATTTAACGAAGACTTCGACGGTTGGTATTCTTATTCGCTTGAAAGACATCATAATATAGAATTTATCGCTAACGAATACGGACACTACGTATCGCATGAAGAATTACGTGAACTTTTAGGCGGTGCATATTTCGTCAACGTAAAGACGGGCGAAACGTTCTATACCGATTGTTCGTATTATTATTTCAATTTTAGTGATGCGCACGACTATCAAGTTAAATATCTCTCTTACGAAAATTACGTAAAGAAATACGGTGAAGCCACGTCGTATTCGAGTTCGGCAGTCGGAATCGTCGGCTACGAACTCGTATGTAAGAACTGCGGAAAAGTAGAACACGGAACGAGATGGTTATACGGTTATGAAGACGTTGCAGACGTTTCTTACAATTATATACCTGCAACAAGTAGGTTATCTAAAGAAGTTATAGAAGGTGCGTTAAACGTAAGCGTATTTATTTCGAAAGACGGAAAATTGGCGATAGAAAACGTAGGCTTATACGACGGTTATAGTATAACGAATTTTGACGGACAAAGGACGTTCTACGTTGGAGAATATACTTACGTTTTAACCGTTTCCAAAGTCGGAACTTGCAGAACCGATTATAAATTAACGGTTAAAAAGTCAAATCAAGCGGTTAAAGAGTTCAAGGTTAGCAGATATTCTCATAGCTGCTACGAAGAAAACAACTATTACGTCACTATAGACGCTTGCCATAGAGCCATTTACGGTATTTGCGAAGATTGCCATTTAAGTGTATACGGTGGCACCGAAAGCACTCACGATTTCTATGCTTACGACGGCATTGAACCCACCGTCACCAAACCGGGCATTACTATTCTTAAATGTTCGAGATGCGATGCGGAAAACGTAAGCGTGGGATATTGTAGACACAATCATATGGAAAACGGCCATTGCCCCGACTGTGGTGCGTCTTTCAACAGTAATACTTTGTTGCTTTTCGAAAGACTTCCAGAATTTGACGACTGGACAGGAATAGCGTTTGGGGTTAGACGTCCATCGGGAGACCATTGGGGAGAGAGTTGGGAATTTGCGAATAACTATTGTTCTATAACGCTTATGTACGGCGACGACACGGGAGACGAACCCAAATTAGAAACGGTTGCTTACGGTCAATTATCCACAGAAGATATCGAATTTGACGGCTGGGGAACGGGTGTATTAGTCGTTCGTTTCGACGTTGACGGTTTCGAACCGCAAGGCGACTATCTCGTAGCCAACCATATGATCGTCGTAGTTTACGATGACGGCGAAGATATGATTGTCCAAC
>JAZRYO010000103.1:0-1931 GCA_045600785.1 Christensenellaceae bacterium
TATGCACACCACTTGTCAAGTTCGGTTATCTTTTTGCCGTAATCTTTATAAAGGGTTTCAATCTCTTTACGGTTTGACAATCTTTCGCCGTACGGTGGGTTGGATATTATTACACCGTGAGAAAATCTCGACGAAAAATCACGCATATCCGCCCTTTGCAAATGAACGTATTTATCAACGCCAGCTACTTTAGCGTGTTTTCTTGCAAGTGATATTTGTTTGTCGTCTATATCAAAGCCCGAAATTCTAACTTCTCTATCCCATTGTATTTTGGACTTTTCTTCTTCTTTAATTTCGTCGAAAATTTTTCTGTCGAACGACTTCCAACTTAAAAAGTCAAAATCTCTGTTTATTCCACTCGGGATATTAAGTGCTATATAGGTCGCTTCGATGGGAAAAGTTCCGCTTCCGCAAAACAAATCGACGAAAGGTCTATCGGGATTCCAAACGGAAAGTTGAATAATTGCAGACGCAAGCGTTTCTTTTAACGGTGCTTCGCCGACGAGTCCACGGTATCCACGCCTATGCAGTCCGTCGCCCGAAGTGTCCAGAATTACCGTACAATAATCTTTGTAAATTGAAAGTTCAATCTTATATCTTTCTCCCGTTTCACTTAAAACGGAAACGCCGAATTTTTTCGTCAGTCTTTCGCATATCGCCTTTTTGCCCACCGACTGACAAGCCGATATTGCGCCGAGTGTTGACAACACGCATTTTGCGTTCACGATTATTTGTCCGTCGAAACTTATATAATCTTCAAAGGGAATTTCTCTGACGCCGTCGAAAAGGTCGTCGAAAGACGAACACTTAAACTCGCCTAAAATTATGCCGACCCTATTTGCCGAACGAAGACATAAATTACATTTCGATACGGCTCTAAAATCGCCGTCGAAAGTAATTCTGCCGTTTATCGCAGGGGCGTTATCTATTCCTAATATTTTATAAAGTTCTCTTTTAACGACCGCTTCTATTCCCGATGCGGACGATACGCATATTTTCATACTAAAACGCTTCTTCTATATAATTAACGGTAAAACGGTTGTCCTTATAATAAACTTCGGCAACCGTATTCTCTATTTGTATCTCGCCGTATTTTGATATCAAAAACCGTGCTATATTGTGATATTTCTCTATTTTACGGCTATCAACGGCATCTTTCGGCTCGCCGAACAGATTACTCGTTCTCGTCTTAACTTCAACGAGTTTTATCTTGTTCTCGTCGAAAACGACTATGTCCGCTTCGCCAAAAGGCGTGCGAAAATTCCGTTTAATCGACTTATAGCCCCGTTTAATTAAATCTTTATAGACTAATCTTTCTCCCCTTTTACCGAGAAGTTTTTTATGAAAGTCTTTCTGTGAATTTCGCAACTTCCTACTTCCTTTAACGCTTTGATATGGTCTTTAGTTCCGTATCCCTTATTGTTTACGAACTTATAGGCGGGGTAAATTTTATCGTACTCGTCCATAAGGTTATCTCTATATACTTTGGCGATAATCGACGCCGAACCTATCGTATAACTTTTTGCGTCGCCTTTGATAAGCGAATAAGTTCTATACGGAAGGTCGAGTTTCATAGCGTCAACAAGCACTATATCGGGCTTAACGCTTAAACCCATTATAGCGTTTTCCATACATTTTTTAGTCGCCTGTAAAATGTTTATCTCGTCTATTTCTTTCGGCGATATTTCATAGATAGAATAACTTATAGCCTTTGATTTAATAATTTCGGATAAACTCTCTCTTTTTTTAGCGGAGAGTTTTTTACTGTCGTTAATACCGTTGTTTAAATCGTCGTCTAACCTCATTATACACGCTGCGCAAACGACAGGTCCTGCAAGCGGACCTCTGCCGGCTTCGTCGACGCCCGCAATATAGTTAACTCCGCCTTTTACATACTCTTTATCAAAATTTATTTTGTCTAACGTTTCTTC
>JAZRYO010000104.1:0-1776 GCA_045600785.1 Christensenellaceae bacterium
ACAAGAGTAGGTTTTATCTTCCTTTTCAGGTTCGTTATTATCGTTTAATCGACCTATAAGCGAAGATATTAAAGGAATAAGGCTTTTTGCGTCGAGTTTTCCGTCTAAAACGGAAGAAAAAGTCGGGGACGATAAAAAGTCAACGGTATTATCGTTTACGCCCATAAGTTTCAGAAGTGGCGCAAAAGATTCGAAGTCTATTTTTTTAAGTAGTTCTAAAACTCCTTGTATTTTTCCGTTTTTGGAAAATAATAAGAGTAAAATCAAAGGAATAAAATTCATATATTACCAACTTTTTAACTTTTTATTTATTATCCGTCATAGAATATATAAGACGGAGTATTTTTATGAAAGATTTTAACGATTTTAAGTCCGAAAAGAAAACGGGGAGTGAAAAGAGTGGCAATCCGTATTCAATACTTAATATGTTCGCCCAAAAGTACGAAGGAAAAAGCACCGACGAGATGATGAACGAGATAATTAAGACGGCGGAAGAAGGTAGAAAAAACGGAACGCTTAAAGACGGCGATATCGACGCCTTTTATAACACCGTTTACCCCCTTTTGAATAAATCTCAACGAGAAATGCTTAACACGATAGTCAAAAAACTCAAAAGTTAAATCTTTTTAAGCGCATCGATAAATACGTCTATTTCTTTTTCTGTGTTTTCTATTGCAAAACTCACACGGTTTAGACCGTCAGTTTCGGTGTGTAAAAATTTATGCATAAGCGGTGCGCAATGAAATCCGCCACGAATTGCAATATCATATTTTTGAGAAAGAATTTCCGAAAGCATAGGGGAAGGTAGCCCGTCTTTTGCAAATGCGACTATTCCGCAAGGATTTGGTTTAGAATAAACTTTTATGCCTTCGAATTTACTTAACGCAGTAAGTAAGTATTCGGTTTTTTCGGTCAGCGATTTTGAAATAAACGGCAGTTTGTCTTGAACGATTTTTATGCCTTCGTTAAGTGATAAAATCGCAGGTAAATTTTGTGTCCCTGCTTCCAACCTTTCGGGATAAAACGACGGCATATCTTCGTTAAACGAATCTATACCTGCACCTCCGAATATATACGGACGAATATCTACGTCTTTTGAAAACGCCAAAACGCCTACGCCTTGGGTTGATAATAACCCTTTATGACCGGCTAGGCAAAGTGCGTCGATATTTTGAAAATTTATTTTTTCGTGTCCGCCTATTTGTGCGCCGTCAACGATAAAAGAAATTCCTTTTTTCTTGGTTAAATAGCCTACTGCTTCGTAATCGTTTTTCGTACCGTTCACGTTGCTCGTGGCGTTCAAAACGACCATAGACGTTTTATTGCTTATCGCATTTTCAATATCACGGTCGGTAATAAATTCGTTTTTTGGGTAAACGATTTTAAGGTCAATTTTTCCTTGCCGTTTAAGATTATAAAGCGGACGAAGAACGGCGTTATGTTCCGTTGCCGTAGTAATAACTTCCGTGCCGTCTTTATATAGACCGTTAATCGCAAAGTTTAAGGCTTCGGTACAAGACGACGTAAAGATAATTCTTTCCAAATCGTTTTGACCTAAAAACAAAGAAAGGTTTTTCCTTGTTTCGTAGATTTTTTGACTTGCTTGTATAGATAACTTATGACCGCTTCGCCCTGCGTTTGCATTAGAATATTTTAAGGTATCTAAAACTGTTTTAATAACCTTTTCGTGCTTAAATCCGCCCGTTGCGGCGTTATCGAAATATATCATTTAATCTCCGTCAAACCTTAATACTAATATATTAAGTTAAAAAAACT
>JAZRYO010000105.1:0-2477 GCA_045600785.1 Christensenellaceae bacterium
GCTGCACATGATGCTTATGGAGGATCACTATTGAAAAAAAATCCGATAATTAAATATCTTTTTATTGTTTTAATAGTCCGTTTTTACGACTTTTATACCGTTTAAGGATAATATTTGGACTCAGAACGCCTAAATTCAATAAAATCTTGTAAAAATAGCTTAAAATTTAACAAATTAACATTTGACTTGCAAAAAATATAATATTATGGTATAATAACTCACGCAACATAAGGAGAAGTTATGGATAATACCGAAATTAAAACCGTATGCGACAAGTTTGGATTGCAAGGGCAGTACCTTTGTTTTAAGACGATAAATTATGGGCATATCAATTCAACTTATCAAGTTTATTTTTTAAGGGACGACGAGATTAAAGACTATATCGTTCAAAGAATTAACACTTACGTTTTCAAAAATCCCGTCGAAGTTATGGAAAACATTGCGAATATAACGGAATACATAAGGGCAAAAATCAAGGCGACGGGTACTACCGCTAAAAGACTCGTACTGCATTATTCGACGACTGAAGACGGCAGTTATTACTTTAACGACGGTAAGGGCGGTTTTTGGCGTTGTTGCCGTTATATAGACGATTCGATGACGTTTAATATCGTCGACAGTCCTTTCGTTATAGAACAAGCGGGAAAAGCGTTTGGAGAATTTCAAATGTGTCTTGCCGATTATCCCATCGAAACGTTGCATATTACAATACCGCATTTTCATAATACGGTTATGCGTTATAAAAATTTCCGTAAGTCCGTAGAAAAAGACGTGGCAGGAAGAAAAGCCGAAGTTTTAGACGAAATTCAAGAATATTTGGACTTTGAGAAGATTGCGACCAAAATGTATAAGATGCAGAAAAAAGGTCAACTTCCCCTTCGTGTCACTCATAACGACACGAAGACGAACAACGTCCTTTTCGATAGGTCTACGTTGCATCACTTATCGGTAATCGACCTTGATACCGTTATGCCTGGGCTTGTCGGTTTTGATTTCGGAGACGCTATTCGTTATGCGGGAAATACTGCGTCGGAAGACGAAACGGACCTTTCGAAAGTCAAACTCGATTTAGGTAAATACGAAGCCTTTACAAAAGGTTTCGTAAGTAAACTCGGGAATACGCTTACGAAAGAAGAAAAGAATACTTTGGCACTCGGCGCAATAGCAATGACTGTCGAATGCGGACTTCGTTTTTTAACCGACTATTTAGACGGTGATAAATACTTCAAGACCGATTACGAAAAGCACAATTTAGACAGAGCCCGTTGTCAACTCGCTTTGGCTAAAGATATGTTGGCGCATTTTAGCGAAATGAAGAAAATCGTTAGAAAATATTGTAAAGATTAAAAAATATGCACCTAAAAAGTTTTATCTTTTTAGGTGCATTTTTTTATTGTCGACTTTGTTTTCTATAAGCGTTTGGGGATATCCCTTTTTCCTTTTTGAAAGTTTTAATAAAATAACTTAAATCCGAAAATCCGCAGTCGTATGCGATTTGCGTCGTCGATAGGTCTGAAGATAAGAGTTTTCTCGTCGCCCTTTCTATGCGGTAGGATATCAAATATTCGACGGGCGTTTTGCCCGTTTCCGCCTTGAAGAAGTTGGAAAAGTAGTTCTTTGAAAGTCCTATGGTATTTGCCATATCTTCCAAAGTTATTTCCATGGAAAAATTATCACGGATAAATCGCAAAACAGTTTTTAAGTGGTTTCTTTTTTCTTCCCATTTTGGACTGAATTTTTGTTGGCGAACGTAAAGTTCGTTTTCTATAATAACCGAGAAAAACCGATGAATTAGTCCTAAAACTTCAAATTCGTATCCTTTATTTTGTTTTTGTATAGCGAAGAATAAATCTCTTAATATATTTTTTGGCACTTCGCTTTCTATTTTGTCGAAAATCAAGATATTTCTTTCTGACAAGTTATCCAAAAATAAATCGCAAGTCATATTTCCCGTTTTCAAAAACAGGGGATTAAAAACCAAACATTCGTATTTTGCGTCGTCGGGTTTAGCACCGTGCAAGGTTTCGGGGTTTACGAAAAACACGTCGCCTGATTTTGCGTCGCAAATTTTGTCGTCTAAAGTAATCGTAAGTTTACCGCTTTTAACGACGATAATTTCGGCGTTTGCGTGGTAGTGCATAGCCATTTCGTATTTGGGGTGCGATTTGTCGACTTTATAAAGTTCAAACGGAAAATCGGCTTTTCCGTGTTGTTTTAACTCAATATAACTCATATTTTATAAAAACCGTAAAATAATTATACTTTTCCGTATTATATCACAAGTATTTAATAAAAATCAAGTATATAATTAAAAAAAAAGGAGTGATAAAAATGGCAAATAAAAAACTTGTCGGGGAATACCCCGCAATAGGAATTCGTCCCATAGTGGACGGTAGGCAAGGTCCTTTGCTTCTTCGTGACAGTTTGGAAGGACAAACTATGGCTATGGCGAAAGCGGCAAAGAAACTTTTTGAAGA
>JAZRYO010000106.1:0-3244 GCA_045600785.1 Christensenellaceae bacterium
ATCCCGTTCGTGAAGGATATAGGTTTAAGTGGTGGTCCTTATCTTCTAATGGCGATGAGTTTGATTTTAGTACGATAATTGACGATAATATTGTTCTTTATGCCATTTGGGTTAAAACTTATGAAGTTAATTTCGTATATGAAGAAACTTCGTATCTTACCGTGCTTTACGACGAAGGTAGTTATATTTTAGACCCGGGTTGGGGTTATACGGATAACGAAAGATTCGGCAAGTGGAAAGACAGAAATATGTTCGCATTAAACGAACTTGCTAACGGTCGTGCACCGTATTTCACTCTTGAGAAAGGCGGAAACAAGATTGATTTTGACGAGATGCCAATTAGCGTCCTTGAAGATATGACCGTTTATATCAACTTTTTAGACGTTGAAACTTGCATGGCAGACGGGGAAGTTTTCTCTGAAGAATCTTCTGCTTGGGATTACGTTTCGCTTCGTGATTTACAAGACAGTAAGATAGCGGTTGACGAGTATTATTTTACCAAATACGATACTTCTACCGCCACTTACGTTCCGAGTAAAAATAATAAAACCGATTCGACTATATTCCGTGGCGTTTTGGTTTTAGGCGATAGATTCGACGGTAAAAATATGAACGTCGGTGCTATTGCGTTAAGGTCAAGTGCAAATGCAAATTTAAGTATAAACGTTTGGATTCGAACGAATGAAGTCTATTTGAGGACGAGAGTTAACGGCGATGCGTTATATCTTGCTTTCCAAAGTTTTGAAAACGTAAGCGGACTTGAATCGCTACTTAACGTTGGAAGCGACGGCGTTAAATACTTAAAAACGAAAACCGATATTCCTATTGAATTCGGTATCCTAGCAGTAACTACGCATGGATTTGAAGACTACGATAGGGTTTTCTTCAAAATCGACGGAAATACCGTGTTTGACGTTATAATTCCGAAGGCGGGTAAATTATTTGAGGAAAACTCATATGGACTCGGTTTTTATACCGACAGTGATACCGAAGCGAACAGTGCCTTAAGTGTAAAAGGCGTTTACGATAGTTTCACGGTTGAATTCGTTGATTCTAACGGTCAAACAATAGCAGAATCTCAAACGTTAAATAAATATTCTTTAATTACAAAACCCGACTATCAATTACCGACACAACAAGATAAGGAATTCGTCGGTTGGATAGACGCAGAAACTAAACTTTTATGGGATTTCGGTAAAGACAGAATTAAGAAAAATCTCAAATTGATACCGACATACGGTTATACGGTTACGCTTGATCCGAACGGCGGTGCATTCACCGACAAACCCGAACAAATTATGTTTAATTCGTTCACCCAAAAGGTCGGAGAGAATTGTCTTGTTAAGTTCGGTGTTGATCCTATCAAAGAAGGAGGATACGTTTTCGACGGTTGGGAAACACTTTCGGGAACTCCGTGGGAACCTATGACTGACGTCGTAACCGAAAATATTACCCTTCGTGCAAAATGGGTGCGCTATATAACCGTCACCTATTATATTGACGACGAAACTCATCTTTGGGAGAAAAAGAACGTTAAAGAAGGAGATATCGTCGGTTTACCGAGATTTGGCGAACCTGATTCCCTCGAAGCATACGGTGTTGACGGATACGAGTGTTTGGGTTGGTATATGACCGATAAAACCGGCGACTTCGTACAAGTCAATCTCAATACTTTAGTCGCAGGATCGTCTAATATTAAGGTCTTTATATTGTTTGATGATAACGGCGACGAACCGATTGAGAAAGTCGTCGATGAAGAGCAAAGCAACGGAATAAACGATAAAATTATTATCATTGCTATCATTGCAGTCGTTGTCGCTTTTGCCGTTGTTGTTTCCGTTATTTTGATTTCAAAGAAAAAATCGGGCAAAAAAACAAAAAAACAAAATAAATAACATTAAGGAGTTGCTATGAAACTGAAAAATATATTTGTTACATTAACGTTGGTTTCCGTTTTTGTTTTATCTGCGCTTGGAACTGTTGGTTGTAAGCGTCAAGACGACTACGAAGAAGAGTTGGAAAACGGCGTAATCAATATAAACTTAAATAAGGCTGGTTACGGAAAAGGTTGGATAGAAGACGCTATCGAAGGCTTTGAGAGAGAATATAAAATTAAAGTTAACGTTACCGAAACTATCGATCTTGGCACTGAACTCGGAAGTCTTTTAGATCAAAAGGTCAGAAATCAAAATGCGGATATCCCCGTTGACGATTTGTATTTTGCAGGTATGCAACCTGCCGACTGGCTCAAATGGACAGATTACGGAAAATGCGTTTTAGAACCGCTTGACGATTTAGCGTGCGTTTCACGTTTAGATCCCGACGTAATAGCTTGGGGTTCAAGGTCTAATCAAAGCGGTTCGCACTTATACGCATTGCATCCTAATATGGCGTTAGAGACTTTCATTTATAACAAAAATTATTTGAAT
The DNA here is from genome assembly GCA_045600785.1 of Christensenellaceae bacterium. Lineage (GTDB taxonomy): Bacteria > Bacillota > Clostridia > Christensenellales > Borkfalkiaceae > UBA10281. Next base: position 2,430 of record JAZRYO010000106.1, read on the forward strand.
AAGATTGAAAGTAACGGAGAGTACGTTAAAGGCGTTTGGCCGAAGACTTGGCAAGGACTTCTCGATTTATGCGAGCAACTTGTCGTTAATATGAACGGAAAGATAGACGGCAAAAAGGTTTATCCTTACGCAATTTTTATGGAAAGCGATTACGAACCGTTCAAACTTTACGAGACGTTATTTGCACAAGGCAATGGCGGACAAGACTATAAAAACTATTGGAATTTGGAATTCCATACCGAAGTGCCGGGAATTGACGAACAAAATATTTTCGTCAACGATTCTTTCGTAGATGCGATGTGGGCTTTGGACGAATTTATGCAGGTTGACAAACTTGATGGCTCTCAACCGAAGTATTATAAGGTGTATCAAGGTGGTGGGGCATCGGCAAGCGGAGACGTTGCCGCTTTAACCGGATTTCTAAAAGGCGAAGCACTTTTCTGCTGGCACGGAAGTTTCTTTGAAACAGAAGTTAAAGATATCGTTAACAGTCAAGTGTTAAATAAGATTGGCGACAATTATTGTATGGGTGTAGTACCCGCTATTTCGGGCAACGAAAAAGACAGAACCATCAATCTAAACTGGCCACACGAAACGATAGTTATTCCTAATTTCGCACCGAACAAGGAAAAGGCAAAATTGTTCTTGGATTATATTTACAGAGACGAAAATATAATCAACATCGTTAAAGAAATGAACGCTATACCTGCTTTTGAACACACGTTTACCACTGCCGAAAAGAACAAATTGACAAGGTGGGGTAGAGAGTTAGTTGAAACGTATGAAATCTTTTCGGATACAACGACGTATCCGAA
>JAZRYO010000107.1:0-1656 GCA_045600785.1 Christensenellaceae bacterium
CTACCGATTGTACCAAACCCGGCAAGGATTTATCCCCGCTTTTCGATGCGATAGTAAACTATTTCGAACCGCAAGAAGTGGACGAAAACGGACCTTTCCAAATGCTTGTTTCGTCCATAGACTATAACGACTACGTCGGTAGAATAGGTATAGGAAGAATAGTCCGTGGCTCTATCTACGACGCCGAAAACATAACGGTTATCCACACCGACAAAACTACGGTAAACGCCAAAGTCGGAAAGTTGTATCAATTCGAAGGACTTAAACGTACCGAAGTCGAATCGGCGGAACTCGGCGATATTATAGCCGTTTCGGGTATCGAAGATATAAATATCGGCGAAACTATTTGTTCGCCCGACTGTATCGAACAACTACCATTCGTCGCTATCGACGAACCTACCGTTTCAATGTTCTTTATCGTAAACAACAGTCCGTTTGCGGGTAAAGAAGGAAAATACGTCACTTCAAGGCATTTAAGGGCAAGACTTTTTAAGGAAATAGAAACGAACGTTTCAATGAGAGTCGAAGAAACCGAAAGTGCGGACACCTTCAAGGTTTACGGTCGTGGCGAACTTCACCTTTCCATTTTAATCGAAAATATGAGAAGGGAAGGATATGAATTTCAAGTATCACGCCCGAAAGTTATTTTTAAGGAAATCAACGGAAAAATTCACGAACCTATAGAAGATTTGGTCATCGAAGTTCCGAACGATTACGTCGGTGCAATTATGAATAAAATCGGCGCAAGAAAAGGCGAACTTATAGATATGTCGGCAGACGACAGGGGAAACACGAAACTCGAATTCAAAATTCCCGCAAGGTGCCTTTTCGGTTATAGAAGCGAAATGCTTACCGACACGAAGGGCTTCGGTATTATGAGCCACGTCTTTGCGGGCTACGAAGAATATAAAGGAGATATACCGTCGAGAACAAGAGGCAGTTTAGTCGTTTTCGAAACGGGTACTACTACTCAATACGGACTTTTCAACGCACAAGAACGTTGCACTTTGTTTTTAGGCGCAGGCGAAAAGGTTTACGAAGGACAAGTCGTCGGAGAAAATTCGAGAGAAGACGATTTGGCGGTTAACGTTTGTAAATTAAAACACTTAACAAACAGCCGTGCGTCCGGTAGCGACGACGCTCTTAAACTTATTCCGCCGACTACTCTTTCGCTTGAACAATGCCTTGAATTTATTGCCGACGACGAACTCGTCGAAGTTACGCCTGTTTCGATTAGACTCCGTAAAAAGATTTTATCCAAAGACCTTCGTATGAAAGAGTGGGCAAAAACGAGAAAACAAGATTAAAATTTAACTCCGCAACCAATAGTTGCGGAGTTTTTTTATATTTGAAAAGTAAAAGCGGTTGAAAAAACCTTTTGCGTATTGTATAATAAACTCAATGAAAACAAAAGGAGATTATTATGGACAAGCAATTTATAGACAATTTAATATATTATAGAAAGAAGGCGGGGCTATCTCAAGAAGAACTTGCCGACAAACTCGGAGTGTCAAGACAAGCCGTATCCAAATGGGAATGCGGAGAGTCTGCACCCGACACCGAAAACCTTCTCAAACTTGCCAAACTCTACAATATCTCTATGGATAAGTTGATTAACGGCGAAAACGGCGAACAGAAAGAGTCGTATTCGGGCAA
>JAZRYO010000108.1:0-1443 GCA_045600785.1 Christensenellaceae bacterium
GACAACGGATTTTTAACAAGCGACGCTACAATCTCGATATTTTCTTTTGCCGTTAAATCGTCGATTAGGTTATAACGTTGAAAAACGAAGCCTACCGTATCTCTACGGTATGCCGTTCTCTCCCTATCGTTCATACCGGACACTTCAACGTCTTTCCAAAAAACTTTGCCGTCCGCCGCCGTTAGCATTCCGCCTAAAGCATTCAAAAGACTCGTCTTTCCGCTTCCGCTTGCACCGACGATTACCGTAAATTCGTTTTCGCAAATATTCAAACTTACGTTATTTACTACACGGTGTATTCTTCTTCCGTGCTTATAATCTACGCACACGTTTTTTGCACTTAAAACCGTTTTGTTAAACGATTTTAAGATGCTACCCATAGACTCCGAATAAAGCACGGTGCTAAACGCAAGCAAGGCTTTTTCGGTTGTTCCGTTTTTCTTATAGTCGATAGCGTCAAATATTAAAATGCCGAACGCCGACGTGCTTTCGGAATATAACGGACAATATAATTTACCGTCAATATTTTCGATTTTTTTGCCTTTAATCGCCCTATTTACCGTCTTTTCATCAATTTTCGCCGAGTCGTTCGGGATAATACAAGTACCGCTATTTGAGATTAAAAACCAAGTACTTCTTTTCCCGTCGGGTTCGAAAAGTATCATAAGCGCACTTTCGGAATTTACCTGACGGCTTAAATATTGATAATACGAAAAAAGCACCGAACTTAAATCGTTTAACGACTTAACTATTAAATTTGAAAGCCAAACACTCCGTATCATTTTTTACTCCATAATATTTATACGACTACAAAAATCAAGTCTTTTTATTTTATACATTGAAACAAACGTTCCTACGATTATATACGCAAACGGTACTAAACACGAAACGGTTAAACACTTGAGAAAATCTACCATTACGTACTGTTGAGATAAAGTCGAAATAACTTGAAGCATTATATCTATAATCAAATAAGTAAACGGTAATGCGATAATTATTCCGACTATTATTCGAAATAAGTTTTGAATAGTGGATATTAACCCTAACCGCCAAACCGACGTGCCGAGCGCACGAAGGGTTGAATACTTTTTAACGTTTTCGTTAAAGTCGATTACCGTTAAGTTTACGATAAGCAAACTGCCTATCAAAAAGGAGATAACCGCAAAAATCACCATAACGGTCATCATTGCTTGAAATCCTGCCGTAATGTCTTCTTGTTGAGATTCCATAGAAGTAAAGAACGTTTCGGGGAAAATCTCTAAAATAGATTTTTTAACCGACTGTAAATCGCACCCGTCTTTAAGCGTAACCATTGCGCCGTTTACTTCCGTATGCCCCATTTCTTCGGCAGTTTTTGGACTAACGTACGCAATCGTATATACAATTTCTCTCGCTATACCAGTTATCGTCAAATCCGTATCGTCTAATTTTACTTTATCTCCA
>JAZRYO010000109.1:0-1422 GCA_045600785.1 Christensenellaceae bacterium
TATCAAATCTTGAAGGGTTATGCCGTCTAATACGTCGTTTATCTTGTCGAAAAGTTTTTTCCAAAGTTTCGCCGACGAACAACAACACCCCGTTTTGTTTACGCAATCGATTATTTCCATATCGTCTTCTTCAAGCGCACGAATAGGCTCGCCGAGAAAAATCTCCTTGGGACTTTTGAATAACGAGTATCCGCCGTTTACTCCCCTTATCGATTTTACCGCTTTTACGTCCGACAAAATTTTCATTACCTTTTCGAGATACTTTTTCCCGACTCCCGTATGCCGACAAAGTTCACTTACCGACAACGGCTTTTCACTCGTTGCAAGCGAACAAAGTACTTGTATCCCGTAATGCGTTTTCGACGATATTTTCATCTCTCACCTTAATTCCTACCAATTTGGTAGGATTTTGAAAATATTATAATTCCACGCATATATTATTGTCAAGTATTTCAATAAAAAAACGGAGAAAATTTCTCCGTTTAGTTAGATTGTTTGGGCTTTGATAAAACGATTTTCAAAATAAATACGATAAGCATTACAATCGCTATTGCAAAAAGTATATAAATTATTATATCGACGTACGCCTTGAATAAAAACGTAAGTAGCGTAATTATTATTCCTGCGATTAGGTTGCCGACGGATAGACATAAAAAAGCGTCAAAAAATTTCATTTCCAAAAAGACGGCAATCGCCGTTCCCGTCCAAACGCCCGTAACCGGAAAAGGCACGGCGACGAAAATAAAAAGACTTAACATCATTATCTTTCGTGCTTCTTTTTCTTTTTGACCGTTCGTTTTAGTCGCTATCTTTTCCGCCTTTTCTTCAAAGACGTTTTCTACTTTTTCAACGAATTTTTTGAAAAACGGTATTTTCTTCAAAAGATTAAAAACGGGTTTTAATAAAAAGAATACGGCGACCGAAATAACCGTCGAACCTATATAGGCTAAAAGCGACGTTTTGATAAGCGGAAGGGAAAAAAGTCCCGTCCCGATAGGTATCGCCCCTTTAAGTTCGATAAGCGGAAACATTGACACGAAAAGCGTCGCTATATATTCGTTTTTGAATATCTCTTGTAAAAATTTACCAAGCGATTCTGCCATAAATTCTCCAAACAGTTGATTTTTTATTGAAAATATATTAAAGTATAACAAAATAACTTTTTATTGTCAATAATATGGAACTTCAAAAACTTTTATCAAAAACACGTCGGGCGGTCGACGATTATAAAATGATTTCTTCGGGCGATAAAATCGCAGTCGGGCTTTCGGGCGGAAAGGACAGTTTAACCCTACTTTATATTTTATCTTCTCTTCGCCGTTTTTATCCCGAAAAGTTCGATATCGTCGCTATAACCGTCGATACGGGACTCGGCCTTGACGAAAACGAAGTCGAAGCGGTTAAATCTCTTTGCAAGGACTT
>JAZRYO010000110.1:0-1145 GCA_045600785.1 Christensenellaceae bacterium
CATACGCCTTTGCTTTTTCTTATTATGCGGTAACGGACGTAGAAGGGTTTGAAAAAGTCAGGGAGTCTGCGGATAAAATTTACCTTGCGTTAAAGGACAAAAAAGAGTATAATTTTTCAATGGAACAAATCGCCTGTCTTATTTTTTCCGAAAGCGTGGGAAGAATAAAGGGTGCGGATATTTGTAAACTTTTCGGAGTGGAAGAAAAGGATTTTCTTTTCATAAGTTCCGTTTACAAGGGAGATAACTATGATAAAAATAATAGACGTTGACAAACTTTTCGACGGGTACATTTCGGACTTCGTTTATAAAAATATCGGGAAGGTCAAGCCCGAAGAAATAGAAAACGAAATTCCAAGGCTATACGACAAGTTCGGGGACGAAAAGTTAAAGGAATTAGACGGCAAAACGCCCAACACTTATTATAAGGACTTTGACACGCAGGACCTTATTTCGGCGTTAAACGAACATATTAAAAAAGAAATTTCGCCTTCCGATTTTCTTATCGAAGGGATAAAAGACAAAGAAGACGCCGAAAAAGAACTCTTTTCTTCTCTCGATTCGGAAAACGGCGAAGAATTTACTCTCTACGCAATGAATATATTAAACGACCTTAATTCGTCTATCATTTGCGATAAATATCTGGATTTTATTTTATGGGATTACAGCGCACCGATAAAGGAATTCGCAACCGAAGTTTTATGCGGGTTTGCGGATAAGATTAAGGATAGGATTATCGAAAACTTCAAAAGCGTCGAAGAAGACAAAAAGCCTTACCTTACCGAAATTCTTTCCCACTCGTCGCCGTCCGACGGGGCGTTTGATATTTTAATCGAAGAATTCGTTAAGCACAAGGACGAAATACCCGTCTATTCGGGATTTTTAAGTAAGTACGGGGACGAAAGGGCTATTCCTTTCTTACTCACCGCAATAGAAAGCGACGGAATAAATTATTCGGATTTTAAAGAACTCCGTTTCGCAATCGAATCTTTAGGCGGGGAATACGATAAAAAGCGTGATTTCACCCACGACAAAGTTTATAAAAAAATAAAGGAAGCCGAAGACAAAAAGGACGGGAATTAAATCTTCCGTATAAATTTTCCCCTTTCGGCAATAATAATTTTATCTTTTTAAGGGGGAAATTA
>JAZRYO010000111.1:0-3230 GCA_045600785.1 Christensenellaceae bacterium
TACAGTTGGGGAACTGCGGTTAACGTAATGCCGATGGTATTCGGAAACTTGAATAACAATTCGGGTACGGGCGTTGCGTTCACTCGTAATCCCGCAACGGGCGAAAAGGGACTTATGGGCGAATTTTTGGTAAATGCGCAAGGTGAAGACGTCGTTGCCGGCGTAAGAACGCCGATGCCCATTTCCGAAATGGCTAAACAATTCCCCGATGCTTACTCGCAATTTTTAACTATTTGCGATAAACTCGAAAAACACTATAAAGATATGCAAGATATGGAATTTACCGTAGAAAACGGAAAACTCTATATGCTTCAATGCCGTAACGGTAAGAGAACCGCACAAGCTGCTATAAAGATTGCTTGCGACCTTATCGACGAAAAAATGATAACCGAACAAGAAGCACTTCTTCAAATCGACGCTAAAACTTTGGACATGCTTTTACACCCGACTTTCGAAAGCGACGCATTAAAGGCTGCTGACAAAGCAAACGTTGTCGGTAAAGGTATTGCCGCATCTCCGGGTGCTGCTGCGGGAACTATAGTATTCACTCCCGAAGACGCAGTTAAGGAAGGAAAGAAAGGCAATAAGGTTATATTAGTAAGACTTGAAACTTCTCCCGAAGATATCGAAGGTATGAAATTCGCACAAGGTATATTGACCGTTCGTGGCGGACAAACTTCTCACGCTGCAGTCGTTGCACGTGGTATGGGTACTTGCTGTGTATCGGGTTGTGGCGATATTAAGATGCACGAAGAAGAGAAATGGTTCGAACTCGGCGGAAAGGTATTCCACGAAGGCGACCCGCTTTCTTTGGACGGTTCTACGGGTTCTATTTACGATATTGCAATCAAGACCGTTCCTGCAGACCCCAACAGCGGTTATTTCGGCAGAATAATGAAACTTGCGGACAAGTACAAGGCTTTGGGCGTTAGAACGAACGCAGATACTCCTGCGGACGCTAAACGTGCAAGAGAACTCGGTGCGCAAGGTATAGGTTTAACCAGAACCGAGCATATGTTCTTCGGCGAAGGAAGAATAGATAAGTTCCGTGAAATGATTTGTGCGGAAACCGTTGAAGAAAGAGAAAAGGCACTTGCTAAAATCGAGCCTATGCAACAAGCAGACTTCGAAGGACTTATGGAAGCACTTGAAGGACAACCGGTTACTATCCGTTTCCTTGATCCTCCGCTTCACGAATTCGTTCCTACCGAAGAAAACGATATTCAACTTTTAGCAAAAGCACAAGGCAAGACCGTTCAAGAAATTAAGCAAATTTGCGACGCACTTCACGAGTTCAACCCGATGATGGGACACCGTGGATGCCGTTTGGCAGTCACCTATCCCGAAATCGCAGTAATGCAAACGAAAGCGGTCATTAAGGCTGCTATAGCCGTACAAAAGCGTCATCCCGAATGGAACGTCGTTCCCGAAATTATGATACCGCTTGTCGGCGAAGTTAAGGAGCTTGCATACTGCAAGAAGACCGTCGTTGAAACTGCAGATAAAGTAATTAAGGACGCAGGTTCGTCGCTTAAATACGAAGTCGGAACAATGATAGAAATTCCGAGAGCGGCTTTAACTGCCGACGATATTGCAAAAGAAGCCGAATTCTTCTGCTTCGGAACTAACGACTTAACGCAAATGACCTTCGGATTTAGCCGTGACGATGCTTCCAAGTTCTTACCGTCTTACTATTCGGCAAAGATTTACGAGTCCGACCCGTTTGCAAGACTTGACACGACAGGTGTCGGCAAACTCATGAAGATGGCTGTCGAACTCGGCAAGGGTGAAAGAAAGTCGCTTCATTGCGGTATATGTGGAGAACACGGCGGAGACCCGTCGTCAATCGAATTCTGTCACGAAATCGGTCTTGACTACGTTTCTTGTTCGCCTTATAGAGTACCCATTGCACGTCTTGCAGCAGCACAGGCTGCTATTAAACAAGGTAAGGCGAACAAATAAAACACCATTTTGGACATTTCGCATTGATTTTGACGAAGCGAAACAATACAGAAAACAGTTTAGTAGTGTTTTGATGAGAAAATCTCAATGGAAAGACATAATAGTGAATATATTTTTGTAAAGCAACCCGACGAAGTTTTCGTCGGGTTTTTACTTGATTTATTTGTCATAAAACTATAAAATATATGTCATAAAAGTATTAGGAAATTGAAAATGAAATATTTAGATTTGGTTGAATTGATAAACGAAAAGCCGTCTTACGTAAAAGCGGGGGTTAAAAAAGGGGATTTCGGTGCAGTAATGTCTGAAAATCCTATTGACGGAAAATGGCAAGTTGTTTTTTCCGAATTTTATACCGGAAAAGATATTGCCGATATTTCCGTTTTGGAAGAAGACTTAAAAGTTTACGATAAAGTTCCGCCCGAAAAATACCCTAAAAAGAACGGATAAAAATCCTTTCAACGTGTAGTTCTATACAAGCCAATATCAAACTTCCTAGGAACTAAAATACGCCCGTAAATAGGGCAAGAAGACACGAAATATATATGTAGTGTTGTAGACGACAATAAGCCTTTCCCGTCAGGGAGAGGCTTTTTTGTGTCTTAAAACGGGTGTTTGTAAAAACAATAAAAAATAGTGTTGTAAAAATCACTAGGTTTTTTGACATTTGGATATGCCGAAAAAGAGTTCATACGCACAAGTTACACACTTGGAAAATTCCCAATTTTACACTGCAAGACGAGCGATGAAAAATGCTGATTTTTACATAGCGCCCACAGACTAGTAATAAAAGTAAAATTTAATAAGTTTTATTAAGTAAAAGAAATCTCTATGGACTAACATTGTAAGCAAGAAGCCAAATTAAATCATTAAAATAAAAATTTATAGATTTTTAAATAAACATAGAGGACTTATAATCCAAAATAGGATTTTTTAATTTTTGGCAGTAAGGTATTGACTTTTTGTAATTTCATTATATACTTTTGCCGAAGCAAAAGCTTTAATAAAATATAATGGAGTAAATATGAAACAATTTATTTTGGGTGGAAACAAATATTTAGAGAATCTTGTAAAAGGTTATTATCACTGCGATTACGTTGGATATCAAAAGAAGGCAATCCCGATTACATCAATCACTTAAAAAATATGAGTGGCGATAGAAATGAACTTGATTTAGTAGAAGATTTTATTGCCGTTGCAGAGATTTTCAAAAATGACATTTCTGCAATTATTGAAAATGAAAACTTGAAAAATGCATCGGTATGTGT
>JAZRYO010000112.1:0-10430 GCA_045600785.1 Christensenellaceae bacterium
CCGCATTACCACCGCAATGGGTAACCAACCGCCCGACCTTTACTAACTACAAAATGCCCGTACCCCCTGTTTTGACTATACCCGCCAACCGTTAGGCGTGAAAAATTCGCCCCGTCGGGTCAATTTTTCTAATATGAACTATATTTATAATAAAGCCTATAACAACAATAACGTATTATAAAACTATAACAACAATGAAACGAATTTACCGAAACGATATGCCACAGACACAACGGGACAAAATCGCAATGGCCAACACAGGCCGCCACCACTCAACCCAAACCCGTGAACGTATTGCCCAATCAATGCGGGAATATTGGGACGGGTTACCCTACAAACCCGACACCGACACGAACGGCACCACCTCAGACAACAACCCGTACAGGGATAGTTAACGAGGAACTAACAGGGGACTAACGCCACGTTAATACGATTGAATAACGATAAACGCCCCGTTTTTGGCGGTTTTCAGCCTGTTTTAGAGGGTTTCAAGCCTCAACCCGATAAATTCCACGCCTCAACCTTAAAAACCCGTCAAATAGTCTAATTTTATATAGAATAATTCAGTAAAAATTAGTAACTTTATATCATAGATATAAAACATTGATTTTATGGGACGTTTACCAAACGACGGGCGTGGCCGAATAGGTGGCCGTGCCAAAGGAACACCAAACAAACCACAGGCACCGTTGCCCGTATGGGTGTCGGGTCTTATCGACAAACACCGCAACAGGATTGAACAAACGTTGGCAACACCGTGGACGCCTGAGGCTACGAACCTATTATCAGCCCTTATGGTCGTGGGTGCTATTCAGGGCCTCAACCTGTCGACGTCTGAGGAACCCGAACCAACCAACGAATAACGGCGTATGATATTGGCCCACAAAGACAGTAACGGCGAACCGTGGTATTTCCGCATAGACGCCCCCCGCAATTCCGTTGCGGTTGTTGCTCGAAAACTCAGTCGGGCGGCGTCCCGTGTCCATAACGCCCGTTATACCCCGCACAGGAACAACGCCGAGTTATCCCGTGCAATGTTGGCCGAGGCCGTGACGTTAGCCGATTTGCAAGCCTACAACGGTGCAACGTCTGAGGATTACGAACAGGCACCACAGGACCAACGTTTTTTACTCTGACGTATGTACGTGGCACACCTCGACAGTAAACGGCGTAAATGGGTGTTTAATATCCCATACGGCAAGGAACAGGCGGGGATATTCGCCCGTTTCCTGTGGGATTTGGCGAAATTGGGCAAACTTGAAAGCCTGACACACCCCGCCGCAATGTTCACTAACGCCGCCCTGAGGGACGCCACCGAACAAACAGTATTAACCGCCCTTTCAAAGCAATACCCCGCCACGGTGGACGATTACAACAACGCCAAACCCAACGAACGTTATATACTATGAGCAAAGCGAAACAGGACACCACGCCGACAACAAAGACGTTGCACCAACAGTTACAGGCCATAGCCGCCGCCGAACTTGCAAGGTTGCCCGAATTCCTCGAACAGTTGACACCCGCCGAACGTGTGCGAACTGTATTGCAGTTGTTACCGTACACCGCCCCAAAGGTTGAGAAAGTAACGACAACCTACGGCGAGGGTTGGGCCTCAGGTTGGGGGGATTGACGCCCGCCCGTGAACCCCCGTAAAACGGGGATAATCTCTAATAATTTAGGCCCGAATTTTCAAACAGTAAACCCGATAAATGGATATGACGAACACAGGGAACACGACCATAGAGGATTATTTAACCCTATCCGTAAAGGATTGCAAACGTATGGGGTATTTCGTGCCGAACGCAAAGGCAACGGGCGTTATTAAGTGGTCACACAATGGCAACAGGGTTGCCGAAATCGGGTTCGGTACAAACTTGACAGGCATACCCGTGGCCGTCCTGTCGTACACATACAACGGGCAACCCATAGACACAACAATATCGTTGCGGTACCACCATAGCAACCTGACGCCGGACGCCTCAGATACCACACACGGTTATTATTACTTTGTGTGTCCTGTTACGGGCCGTTCGTGCCGCAAACTGTATTTAGTCGACGGGCATTTCGTCAGCCGCCACGCCCTGACTGTCCCGTATGCAAAGCAAAACGAAAGCCGTTACCAACGTTCGGGTATGTTGGCCTATATATCCGCTATGCACGAATTAGAGGAATTGACCGCCCAAAAATACCGCCGTATGACGTACAGGGGAAAGTTAACCCCGTATGGGCGTAAGGTGGAACGCCTCGAACGAAAATACGAACGTTTCGACAATGCAATATTTCAGGCGTACCAACAACGTGGCATTTAACGCCCATTTTAGCCGTTTTTAGCGGGTTTATAGGGATTACCCGATAAATTCCATATCTTTGCGACGTATTGACGTCTAAACGGCGTTTCTAATACATTATTCGTTTGGCCTGTCGGTGTATGCCGTCGGGCCTTTTTCTTTGTACCTTTGGGATAGATTTATAATAACATATTAGAACTATTAGAAATATTATAACTATTATAAAACTATATTTTATTAGAAACCTATTGTTTATTAGAAATTATTACTACATTTGTGGTAACGAATAATGTATCAATATGGAAACCGCAATTAGCACCGTCACGCCTCAGGCCCTGACAGTACAGGCCGACGTTAACGAGGTTATCAAAGTCTTTGCCGCCGCACAGGACGTAAAACAGTCAAGCCGTACAATATACGCCCGTATTATGCGGGATTTTTTCGGGTGGGTTTCCTCAACGGGCCGAACCGTTGCCGCCCTGACGTTGGCCGACGTAATCGCATACAAAGAGGGACTATTAGCCGCCGACAAATCGGCCCTTACCGTGGCGTCCCATATCAACGCAATACGCCGTTTCTATGAATGGGCCGAGGCCAACAAATACTATCCAAATATTGCAAAGGGTGTCCACGCCCCAAAACGCCGTAACGACGAATTCAAGCATAAACCCCTATCGGTGTCAAAGGTTGCCGACCTGTTGAGGTATGCACAGGCAACAAACGCCCGTGACTATGCAATAATAACCCTTATGTTATACACGGGTTTGCGTTGCGTCGAGGTGGCACGTGCCAATATCGAGGATATAACCTATATCGGCGAGAATAACACCCGTGTTCTAATGGTACAGGGTAAAGGCCACGACACAAAAGACGATTGGGTAAGGTTGACCGACAACGCCTATAAACCCATAGCCGACTATTTGGCAACCCGCAAAGGCGAGAACGGAAAACAACCGTTGTTTGCCTCAACGTCCAACCATACGGGCAACGCCGACAACCACACAGGCGAACGGGATTTCAACCCCCGCCGTTTGTCAACCCGTGCAATATCGGCCCTTTGCAAAGAGGCGTTAAAGGCCGTCGGCCTCGATAATAAGGTATTCACGGCCCACAGTCTGAGGCACACCACAGGAACCAATATATTGAGGGCGGGCGGTTCACTCGAACAGGCACAACAAACCCTGAGGCATAGCAACCCCGCAACCACTCAGATATACGTTAAAATGGCCCTGAAAGAACGCCGTTTAACGGACGGTGGCGAAACCCTATTAGACAACCTTTACAAATCCGCTATGGCATAACCGTGGCGGGTTTCTAATAACGTATTAGAACGCAATAACATATTATAAACGAATAAAGTATTAGAACAATGGAACAATTCACAGTTGAAACCCGCAAAGGGTGGGCGGTTAGCGAAAGCACCGCAAAATTTATTGACGCAATGGTAAGTTATAATGAATTTAGGGGCAAGTTTTACACCGCTATTTGCGAACTATACGGCGATAAAATGGGGGACAAACTCTATACCGCCGAGGAATACAACAAACCGTTAGAGGCAATCGAACAAATCGTATTTGAGGGCGTGGGCCTGTCTATCCTTGAAAATCACGACGTTGTAAGGCAACCGAACGTAATTTAACGACCTATGGCGTACACAATAGCAATAACGAACAACAAAGGCGGTTGCGGTAAGACTGTGACCGCCATAAACACAGGTGCCGCCCTCAGGTTGAGGGGGTACGACGTGTTGTTAGTGGATTTTGACGGACAGGCCAATTTAACCACGGCGTTACGTGTCGAGGCCTCAACGGGTACCACATACGACACAATGAAAGAACAAACAACCCCATATATAGAACCCGTTAGGGTATTAGGCCCTGAGGGTGCAACGTGTGGGGCGTTGGACGTGTTGCCGTCCTGTCGTGACCTTTCGGCGTTAGAGGTGGAATTAGCCGCCCAATCTGACAGGGTTACCCGTTTCCGTGCGGTAATAGACAAATACAGGGACAAATACGACTATATCGTAATAGATACCCCGCCGTCGTTGGGTGTTCTGACTGTCAACACACTATACGCCGCCGACGCCGCAATAGTGACGGTTGAACCTGAGTTTATGGCCGTACAGGGGTTAATAGCCATTAAGGACACAATACGAGCCGTTGCGGAATTCAAGGGCGAACCGTTGCCGTACTGTGTGGCGTTCACTCGATACGACAAACGCAAAGGGTTGCACCGTATGACAATAGAACAGGTTGAGGCCTCAGGGTTGCCGACCTTTGCCACCCGCATACGTTCAAACGTTGCGTTAGGCGAGGCCCCCGCCGTCGGTGTCGATATATTCAGGTATGCCGCCAACAGTTACGGGGCAACCGATTATAACGCCCTGTGTTCTGAGGTAATGGCGTGGCGTAAGGTTCGACACGTCAACCACAGGTATAAGGGTTGATTTTTTCTAATATCTATAATATTTATAATAACGATAATATCTATAATAAAACGAATAACGTATTATGAAAAAGACACAAATAGCGGGTGGCCTCAACGGATTGTTAGCACCCACCACCAATAACGCCACAACGTCAAAGGCACAGGCACCAACCACGGAACCCGAACAGGTAAAGGGCAATTATAAAACCGTGTGTTATTCAATCCCGCCTGAGGTTGCCGACAAAATCAAGGATATTGCCTATTGGGACCGCAAGAAAATAAACGCCGTTGTTGTTGAGGCGTTCACGGAATACGCCGCCAAATGGGACAAAGCGAACAAACGTTAACCCGTGACGGAATGACACGACAGGAATACGAACAAAAGACCGCCGACGGAACGTTAACGGTTGCCGACGTCCTGAGAAACAAGGAATACGCCACCCCCGAACAGTTGGCAATATGCACGGGGGGAATGTGGGCAATATCTAAACGTCTGAGAATAGAACAGGACACCAACCGTATAATAAACGAGGTTGCCAACCTGTTAACGCAATTCCCCGCCGACCTCGATAACACCGCCGCCGTTGACCAATGGGGGTTTGTTTCAGGGGAAACCGACGCCACCGCCAAAACGTCCGAGTTGGTACAGGCCGCCCGTGAACAATGCAAGGATATTGCCGCCCGTGTTGTGGCCCTTATGAACGAAAGCGGGGAACAGTCGGGGCCGTTAGCCTTTGTATTGGACACCCTTAACAAAGTATTAGAGGGGTTCGACAGGTTCGACGAGGAAACCGCCGACGGCAAGGCGTGCAATACTGACTGTTTGGCGTATGCCCGTGGGACGTGCGGATATATCAACGCCGCCACAATATCACAACCCGCCGAGGCCTACAACCTGAAAGATAAACGGACGTGTCCGAGGTATCGGGAAATTTACCCCGAACGTGTCTAATTCCGAAAATATTACATTTCGGAAATTGAAATTACTATTAGAAAACTACGAATAATTAGATAGAAACAACGTTTTACTAAATGGACGATTACAAAGAAATACAACGGGCCGAAAAACAGGCAATCGTGGCCGCAATATGGGCGAACCCTGAAAAGGCGTTCGGGTGTCGTTTCAGACAGTCGGGCAAATATTGGGAAAACGCCGATAGAAACGGCGAATACGACGAACGGGGCAAAATCCGTTTGTTAGAGGTTGGCGGCGGTTCCAACGTTATGGTATTCTATAACGGCGGTTCCCGTGACGAAAAGGCCGACGTTTTCACATACCTACAACAGTACGTGTTGAATACAACGGGTTTCCCTGAAACAAAAAAGGCGTTGGCCGACCTATACGGAATTGAACTACATTTTACCGCCGAGGAAAAACAGGCAATGGGACGGGCCGCCCTGTCCCGTGAAATTTGCAATACGTTCGTTGAGGCGTTGAGGCGAAACCCTGAGGGGGACGCCGCCCGTTATGTACGTATCGTTCGAGGCCTCAACCCTGACGCCCATTTCGGCGAACTGTCGGCACAGTCTATAAAGGCCGCACAGGATTTGTTGACCGCAAAGGGTATCAAATGGACGTGGGACGATTTCAAGGCGTTGGGCCTTACCGAATACAACGTACAACAGGGGTACACCTGTGTAATGCCGTATTATAGCAACGGTTACTGTGTCGGGTTTACTCTGAGGAACACAAACTCCGATTGTCCAAAGGCCGACAGGTTCCGTTATTCCTCAGGAATGGACAGGGGGCGGGGTTACTGTGACACCCTAACAATGGAACAACCCGCCGTTATCGTTGAGGCTCAAATAGACGCAATTAGCCTAATGCAAGCGGGAATAACGAACGTTATTGCAATGGGCGGTAAGTCCGTAACGGACGGATTGGTAAACCTGTTGCGTTCCCGCCGTATAACCGAAATAACCTATATACCCGACGTTGAATTCGACGAAAAGGGCAAGCAAAAAACAAAGATTATAACCGACGTTATAAAGGGGTTCCAATCCGCAAAGGTGGACGGGGAAACCGTCGTTAAATCCGTGTTGGTATCGTTGTTAAACGTCCCTGAGGGGGCGAACCTCAACGGGTATAAAATAGACGTTAACGACTATCTGAGGTTGAACGGTGCCAACGAATTGGCCGACGCCGTGGTATTCGACGCAACGCCGTGGTATGCGTGGGAACTCGACAACCTGTTAGCCGTCACAAAGGAAATTGACGAGGAACAGGGCAACGTTAATATAAATTGGTTCCGTGGCAAGTTTAACGACATATACACCCGTTGCGGGATTGGGTACGAACGTCAGGCGGTACGAACCTACATACAGGGCAAAGGCGTTAAACCTATATTCGAGGCGTGCGGCGTGACACCTCAGGCCCTGTTGGATATTGACGAATGGAACAAAGCCACCGAATACAACAACCGTATTAAAGACGGGTTAAACGACCTTACCAAAGCCGTGGCCGAGGGTGCAAACCCTGTAAAGGTTGCCGAAATCGTGGGCCGTCTATCTGAGGCACAGGCAACAAACACCCGTGAGGAATGGGCGGCACAGTTGGGCGAAACGTTCGAGGACGAATTAAAGGCCATAAAGGAACAACCCGACGCCCTCAGGACCAAATGGGAATTAGGCAACGTTAACAGGACGTCAGGGCAATTTTTTAAGTATTCAAACGTTGAGTTTTGGCCCGCCGATATTGCCGTAGTGTGTGCCGTATCGTCACACGGTAAAACCACGTTTTTGGTACAGTCGGCGTTGGATATGGTTGCCCGCAATCCTGAAAAAACGTTCCTGTACATATCGTGCGAGGAAAACAAACGACAGTTAACCGAACGTGTGTTAAACACCTATTTGGACATACCGACCACCGAGGGCGGCAAGACCGAAACGGGCGAATACTGTTTCAAGGCACAAACCCGCAAAAAGACCATAAAGGCCGTAATACGTGGTGCCGTGCCACCTGACGAATACGGCGGGTTTATGGGTGTTTCAGAACACTATAACGCCCTGTCAAAGCGAATAAACGACGGAATACGCCGTTACGGGGAACAGGTACGCCCACGCCTCAAATTGATACATACCGAGGCGTCAACCGAAAGTATATGCAACAACGTTCGTTACTTTATTAACCAAATGGCCGCCGAGGGTGTCGAGGTTGGCGGGGTGTTCGTGGACTATATGCAGTTACTCAGCACCGACGCCCGCAATTTCAGCCGTCACGACGAATTGAAAGACATTTGCAAGGCGTTAAAGGAATGTGCGGCAAAAACTGAAATACCGTTCGTGGTTGCGGCACAGTTGAACCGTGCGGGAATTGAAAACGGTATCGACAGTATAACAATGGCGAATATCGGCGAGGGTGCCGACATAGAACGTATTGCCCACGACATATATTTCGTTTGGCAAATCGACAAGACTAAAACCGACGTTTATTTCACTGAGGGGGACGAAAAGGTAACCGACGGATTAGACGATAAAGGCAAAACCAAATGGAAAAAGACAGGCCGCACGGTGTTGGTTTGGAATAAGAAAGTTGCGGGGGACAGGGCAAGGCGTATTTTTACCTTTGACGAATTGCACCCTAACGACAGGCAATTAAAGAATAACTACCTATACGTCGAACACATAAAGGCCCGTGACGGTAAAACGGGCGGTTGGGGTTTGCTCGAATGGGACGGCGAAAGCGGACGAATAGGCGAGAATAACAAACAGGCTATGGCCGAATAGTTGCGTATGGAACAGGAACCAACACTATTTGACGTTGAGGCCTCAACGCCTCAGGACGGATTAGACGATAAGGCGTTCAACGCCCGAATGTGGGAAAAACTCGACGAATTATTACACACCGCCGAGGAACTGAGGGCGAAAACAGGCATTTATAAGGTTTTGCCAACGCCTGAGTTAATGCCACGTATAAAGGCCCATTTCGATAACACCGTAGGCCCTATTACGTCGGCCCTGTCGGGTGTGTCTGAGGAAACCCGAAACGCCATATTGTTCGACTATGCGGCGGCCCTGTCAGGCGGCTATGACTATACCGTAACGTTGGAACAAATGCAAGAGGCGTTAAGGGCGGTTAAGCCGTCGAAAGCCTTTCTAATTGACCGTTACGGCCTGTACTTATGCCTATTTACACAGTATTCCCGCACCCTGAGGGGTTACGACGAATACCGCCGCAATATGGTGGACACCGACGAAAATAAAAAAGGCGTTCAGACCAAAACGGCCTATATTGATAACGCCCTACGGTTCGGGGTACCTGAGTATTTCCGTTCGTTTGAATACCTGAAAAACCACGGGTATGCCACGCCGTTGGATTTCGTGGGGTGCAACACCTCAGACGTTCGGGCGTTCCTCGATAAATCGCAAGAATTGGCCGACCTGTCGGCGTATGCGTCGTTTTACCTGTTGGCCCGTTCGGTGTACTCAGCAACAACCGAGGAATTGGCGGCAATCGTACCGCCCCCAACGTTCAACCATACACAAACCCCCGCCACAAAATGGGCCGAGGGGGTGGCCGACAACGTACAAAAGAACCTAAACAGGTACGCCGTAAAGGTTGCCGAAACGTTCGAGGCTGAAACACAGGCCGAACGGGAAAAAGCGAAAGCCGAGGCCGAGGCCGCCGAGGAAAAAACACAGGTATTGGCGTTAAAGGAAATCCCGCTAATAATCAATTCCCGCCCTGTGAACATAGCCGTTGACGGGGATTTATCAAACGTTTTCCCCGTACAATCATACATAAACGGTTTTATAAAGAAATTCCCCGACTATACCGTTAACGGGAAATCAATCATTACGCCTATGGTGGTGCAACAGGTGTTCGAGGCTATAAACCTGTTGTCGGCATACGGACGAATTGACGCCGAGAACGGGCGTTACCACGTTGGCACCTCGATAGAGGAACTTTCAAAAATTGTCGGTTATGCGGACGCAAATAGCACCGAGAAAAAGGCCCTTTTTGGCGGCCTTATGTTATTCAACGATTTGTACGTCGTGTTGGATAAGCCTTTAAGGACAACAAAGATTGTAGGAAAAAACGGCAAGGAACGCCGTATTACGTCAGGCGGCCCAACGGCTATTAGTGTGTTGCATTTAGAGGAATTCGGGTTGACCACGGGCGAAATTAAACTATCTATTTCCCCTGAGGCCCTGAAAGGCAAACCCGTGTACATTACCGAAAAGGCATATAAACAAATGAAAAAGGCGGCGAAAGGTGCCGCCCAATCCCGATTTAACGCACAGTTACTAACAAAGGGCCACAAAGACGAAAACGATTTGGTTGCCGAGGTGTTCGGGTACGAAAGTATGCAACGCAACGCCGAGTTAATCAAGGACGCCGACGAAAGGGACGCCGAGTTAAAGCGGGTAAAGATATACATACAAAACCACCGTTCCGACGATAAAAAGAAAATTGCAAAGTGGTTCCAACAGTATGCCGCCGAGGGTATATTAACGTATGAACGTATCAAATCCAAAACGGGCAAAGACTATAACTACAAATGGACTATAATACGCCCTGAGGGTTTGGCCGTATCTGAGGCCACCACCGAGGAACCCGACGAACAGTAACACCGCAACGGGTAATAATTGACAGGTTCGGCAATGCGTCGGGCCTGTTTTCGTTTACTAAAATAGAATGAAATAGTAACGTTCTAATATGGTATTATCGTCTAATATGGTATTATAAATTCGGGAAGTCGGTGGCCAAGCGGT
>JAZRYO010000113.1:0-3933 GCA_045600785.1 Christensenellaceae bacterium
ATAAAGACGATATAGCGGTAATTACCGCAAGACTTAAAGAGATAAATCAAGAATATTCGACGATAGAAGAAGGAAGCGACAGACTTCAAAAAGAAAGAGAAACGGTTTCTTCTTCCGCACAAGAGTCGCAAACGGTATCCGACGAATATAAACAAAAGAGAGAACAACTCGTCGAAGAAAATACCGAGATTAGAACGAAGATTGCGACCTTAAACACCGAGATTTTGACTTCCAAGGGCGATATCGAAAGAATGCAAGGCGAGATATCTACTTTGCAAGAGAAAATAAACGGAAACCAAAATACAATCGACGCAAACGATAAGATTATCGAAAAATTACTTCTCGAACTCGAAAGGACTTCGCTTTCCAAACACGAACAAGAATATATGAGTTCGCTTCGTGAAAAGCGTGATTCTTTTGACAAGAGAAAAGCGGAATTAAACGAAGACGTAAAACAAGACAACTTAAAACGTGAAATGCTTCAAGCGGAAATAAACAAACTTTCCGAAAAGAAGTATAGCGAAGAAGTTGCGTTGTCGAGAGTTGACCAAGAACTCGACTTTTTAGGACAAAGAGTTTGGGAAGAATACGAAGTTTCCTATGAAACGGCTAAACCGTTAAAGGACGACAATTACGATATTACCGTATCTCAAACGGAGATAGCGGGCTTAAAGAGAAAGATATCGGCACTCGGAAGTATCAACCCGAACGCTATCGAAGAGTGTGCCGACCTTAACGATCGTTATGAAGAAATGAATACTCAAAAGGAAGACTTACTCAAAGCCGAAGAAGACTTAAAGTCGGTTATAAGCGATTTAACTGACGAAATGAGTAAAACTTTCGAAGAAGGTTTTGCAAAAATCAGGACTAACTTTACGAGAATATTCAAAGAACTTTTCGGTGGTGGAACTGCCGACCTTATTTTAGAAAAAGGAGAAACGGACGACCCGCTTGAACAAGGCATTGAAATCGTTGCAGAACCACCGGGGAAGAAATTGCAAAAGATTTCTCTTTTATCAGGCGGAGAGATGGCTTTAACTGCGATTGCCATTTTGTTCTCGATACTTCGACTTCGTCCGATGCCTTTCGTCGTTCTCGACGAAATAGAAGCGGCGCTTGACGACGCCAACGTCGAACGTTTTGCGAGATACTTGAAAAACTTCTCGAAGGACACGCAATTTATAGTTATAACTCACAAAAAAGTTACTATGGAACTTTCGGACGCACTTTTCGGCGTAACGATGCAAGAAAAGGGCGTATCGAAGATAGTATCCGTTAAACTCGCCGACGTGGAGGAATTTGAAGGTGGGACTGTTTAATAAACTTTTCGGAGCGTTAAAAAAGACCAAAGACGGTTTTTCCGAGAAGATGAAAATTCTCTTTGCCCGTGATAAAATAGGCGAAGACTTTTACGAAGATTTGGAAGATATTTTGATTTCGTCCGACATATCGGTTTCGACTGCGGACGAAATTGTCGAAAATCTCCGTGACAGAATGATAGAAGAAAAGGCGATAGACAAAGAATACGTCGTCGGTGAACTCAAAAAAGAACTCCGCCGTTGTTTAGACGGTGCGGAAGACTTCGACTTACAAACGCCCGCCGTTATAATGGTGATAGGCGTAAACGGTGTCGGTAAAACCACTTCGATAGGTAAACTTGCAAACTACTTTGTATCTAACGGCTTATCTACGACCATTGCGGCTGCGGATACGTTTAGAGCGGCAGCGTCTGACCAACTCGAAATTTGGGCGGAAAGGGCAAAGGTAAAAATCGTAAAAAGCAGTGAAGGTAGCGACCCGTCGGCAGTAGTTTTCGACGCTATAAGTTCGGTAAAGGCAAAAAAGACCGACGTACTTATCGTCGACACCGCAGGAAGATTGCATACCAAAACCAACTTAATGGAAGAACTTAAAAAGATGTCGAGAGTCGTTGAAAGAGAGTTTCCCGAAGCCAACTTTTATAAGTTTATCGCACTCGATTCGACTACCGGACAAAACGCCGTTAATCAAGTTGAAGTATTTAACGACGCAGTCGGCATCGACGGAATAATTTTGACCAAGTTAGACGGAACTGCAAAAGGCGGTTTTGTTTTTTCACTTGTCGATAGTTTAGGCGTTCCCGTCGCATACGTCGGAACGGGCGAAAAAATAGAAGACATCGATGAATTCGACAAAGACGGATTTATCGACGCAATTTTCTAAAAAAATTCAAGGTGTCAAGTAAAAATGCTTGACACCGCTTTTTTTGTTTGTTATAATATGCGGTGTAAAGGAGAGAATATGTCTATACAAGACGAATTGCGGTATAGTGAACTTTACGGCGAGTACGGAAAAATGTTTACTGACACGCAACGAGAAATTTTCGATATGTATTTTTCTTTAGATTTATCGCTTGGCGAAATTGCGGAGATAAAAAATATTTCCCGTCAAAGCGTGTCGGACTGTATATCGAAGGTAAAAAGACAACTCGACTTATACGAAGAAAATTTGGGTTTTTGGGCAAAGAAAAAAGAAGTTTTGGAAGTAATTGAAAACTCCGAAACGCCTAGATTTACGAAAGAAAGGATACAAGAAATTTTGGGAGATAACTAATGGCTGTATTTAGCGGATTATCCGAAAAACTTAATCACGTCTTTTCTAAACTTACGAATAGGGGAAAACTTACCGAACTTGAAATCAAGCAAGCGATGAGAGAAGTAAGAATTGCCCTTCTCGAAGCGGACGTAAATTTGCTCGTCGCCAAAGATTTTATAAATAAGGTAAGCGAAAAGGCGTTAGGACAAGACATATTAAAAAGTTTAAGCCCTGCGCAACAAGTTATTAAAATCGTCAACGAAGAACTTACCGCCCTTATGGGTTCGACTAATTCGAAACTCACCGTAAGTTCAAATCTTCCGACGGTTATTATGATGGCGGGACTTCAAGGTGCAGGAAAGACAACTCTTTGCGGAAAACTTGCCTTATACCTTAAAAAACAAGGTAAAAGACCTTTACTCGTCGGTTGCGACGTATATCGTCCGGCTGCGATAGAACAACTTAAAATCGTTGGACAAAAAGTCGGCGTAGAAGTTTTTGAAAAAGGTCAGATAAATCCCGTTAAGATTTCAAAAGAGAGTATCGATTACGCAAAGCGTTTCGGATTTGACACCGTAATTATAGATACCGCAGGACGACTTCATATCGACGAAGAACTGATGGCGGAACTTGAAAACATTACGAAAGAAATCAGAGTTGACGAGATTTTATTGACAGTCGATTCTATGACGGGACAGGACGCCGTAAACGTTGCAAAAACCTTTAACGAAAGGCTTGAAATTACGGGTGTTGTTTTAACCAAACTCGACGGCGATACGAGAGGCGGTGCTTGTCTATCGGTCAAAGCGGTTACGGGCAAACCCATTAAATTTGCGTCGGTCGGCGAAAAGCCCGAAGATTTAGAACCCTTCTATCCCGATAGAATGGCGAACAGAATTTTGGGTATGGGCGACGTTTTGTCGCTTATCGAAAAGGCGCAAGAAGTAGTAAATGAAGAAGACGCTAAAAAACTCGAAAAGAAATTCAAAGAGAATAAATTCACTTTGGAAGATTATTTGGAACAGTTTTCAAACCTTAAAAAAATGGGTGGAGCGCAAAGTTTACTCGAAATGCTTCCCGGTATGGGACTCGGCGGAAAGATAAAAACTTCGGATATAAATATCGACGAGAAAAAACTCGAAAGGACGAAAGCGATTATCCTTTCAATGACGAAAAAAGAAAGAAACGACCCGTCTATAATAAACTATTCGAGAAAGACGAGAATAGCAAAAGGGAGCGGAACGACGATACAAGAAGTCAATCAACTTTTAAAGCAGTTCGAGCAGACCAAACAGATGATGAAGATGATGAAAGGCAGAAAGGGTTTTAACGGTAAAATGCCTTTTTGACGAAAAACAT
>JAZRYO010000114.1:0-2082 GCA_045600785.1 Christensenellaceae bacterium
TTTATCGTCTTCCGATTTGACCGTTTTAGACGGCGGTTTTTTAGAAAAAGACTACGATTTATCTAAACCCCATTTAAGTATTAAAAGGTGTGTAAATTTAGCGGATAAATACGGCAAAAAAGTAATAATCAGCCATATAAATCCGAGTTACTCAAGCCGTGAAATCAAAAAAGAACTTTTAGGTGGTAAAAACTGCCGTATCGCTAAAGAGAACAAAAAATACAAAGTATGAAAAAACTCATAAATTTTCGACCGATAGTATTTATTGCAATTTCTCTTTTAATAGGTATTTTATTCGGTAGAATTTACGAAAAATTAAATATTTTCTCTTACATGATTCCTTGTTGTGCGCTTGCCGTTTTGTTTGCAGGCGCATGCTTTTTACGTAAAAAAAGCGAGAGAAAAACTACGATAATCGTCGGACTCGTTTGCATATTGTTTTCTTTTTTCGGAACGTTTTCCGTTAATTACAAATACAATCGGTTAAAGGCTAACGAATTAAGCGAAAGAAATTATTATATCGAAGGGGAAGTCGTAAGTATAAAAATCGGGAAGGACTATTCTTATGCAATACTTGACGAATGTACCTATAACGGAACGAAAGGACCTAAAATCAAAATAGAAAATATCGACGGGCTTTCTCTTTTCGACAGAGTAAAATTGTACGCAAAAGTCGAAAAAGTAAAAAGCGTCGAAGACGGCAAATATTCTTCGACCTATTTAGACGGTATTACTTCAAAAACGAAATTTTACGAAAACTTAAAGGTCGATAGTCCGTCAAATAGCGTCAAAGCGAAATTTAACCGAAAAGTTTATGAAACGCTGAATAACGCTATGGGCGAAAATACCGCTAATTTATCTCTTGCTTTAATAACGGGCGATACTTCAAAAATCGTCGAAGAAAAAGAGTGGTATCAAACGGCGGGTATATCGCACGTCTTTGCCGTTTCGGGATTGCACGTCGGACTTATTTTCGGCGTACTTAAATTATTATTAAATGCAATTCCCATAAAACGAATACATAAGTTTTTTATCGTGTCGATACTTCTTTTGTTTTACGCATATCTTTGCGGATTTACGCCGTCGGTTTTAAGGGCGACGATAATGTGTATATCCGTCTATTTTGCCGATTCGATAGGCGAAAAGAAAGATAGATTAAACGCCGTTGCTTTTTCGTTTATAATAATAGGACTTATAAGTCCCGAACAAGTCTTTACTGTCGGACTTACTTTATCTTACGTTGCGTGTTTATCGATAATTATTTTATCTCCGACGATAAACGATTTATTGTCTTTTCGAGCCGAAGTTTTTTCAAATGCGCTTGCGGTTTTAATCTCGGCGGAAATAGGAACTATACCGCTTTCTATTTTTTATTTCGGATATTTTCCCGTAGTTGCGGTTATATCTAATTTGCTTTTAATACCCGTCATAACGCTTACATTTTATTTGCTTTGGATAGGTCTTATTTTATCTTTTATTTTACCGACTTTATCCACTTATTTTTTATTGCCGACGAAAATTTTATTAAGCGGAATAACGGGGATAACGAAAGTGATATCTAAAAGCGGGTTAAAAATAACATATTTGCCCACAAGTATCAAATGGGCGTATTATCCTTTGACGGTTTTATCAAGCGAAACGGTTAACGTAGGTAAAAAATTTAAGTCGGTTTGCCTTATTTTAATTGCGGTTATATTAGCGACGGGATTAGTATTTTCTTTATTGTAATAAAACCTTGATTTTTGGAAATTTTAATGATAAAATAAAACTATGCTGTTTAAGGAATTTAGAAAAAGTTTACAAGGCGGTGTAAACCCCGTATATTTGCTTTCGGGCGACGACGCATATTTTTTGCAAAAAGGCTTTGAAATGATATGCGATAAAGTGTTGACCGAACCCGACTTAAATTTATCTAAATTCGAAGGTTCTTTTATAAAAGGTAATTTCGACCAACTTTATTCCGCACTCTTATCTTTTCCGTTTATGAGTGAAAAAAGAGTGGTGTACGTAAAAGAATTTTACCCTAACGCACAAGAGATACAAAGGTTGGAAAAGTACGTTGAAAGTCCGTCGGAAACGACC
>JAZRYO010000115.1:0-8448 GCA_045600785.1 Christensenellaceae bacterium
TGGGGTTCATGTCACTTCAAGTCAGACCACAAAAAAAACGGATGGCGCTTTGCCATCCGCTTTTTTTGGAGCTAGTGATCAGACTTGAACTGACGACCTGCTGATTACGAATCAGCTGCTCTACCGACTGAGCCACACTAGCATTTTTACCGACTTTTTTTATTATACATTATTCTTAACTATTTAGCAACTAAATTGACCGTAAAATTTTTATTTGACCGAGCGGGTTTATCCGCTCGGTCATAAATTTTCTTATTCGCCTTTGAAAGGTAATAAAGCAACGAGTCTTGCCCTTTTGATTGCGCTTGCCAAAGTTCTTTGGTGTTTAGCGCATACGCCCGTCATACGTCTTGGCAACATCTTGCCTTTTTCGGTAACGTATTTTTTAAGTTTAGCAATATCTTTATAATCGATAGTCGTCGTCTTTTCCAAACAAAAAGCGCAAACCTTTCTTCTTTGAATTTTCTTGAAAGGCTTCTTTGCGCCGGCTACCGGAGCAGTTGTTTTTTCTTCCATTTTAATTCTCCTTTTTTTGTTTTAGAAAGGCAAATCGTCGTCCACTTGTTCAAGCGTGGGCTTTTTTATTTCCCTTTCTTCGTGGAAATCTTCTTCGCTACCGTCGGTTTGTCCCTTGGCACTTAAAAATTCCACTTCACTTGCAATTATGTCGGTAACTTGTCTCTTATTGCCGTCTTTATCGTCGTACGAACGGTTTTGTAAAGAACCGAAAATGGAAACTTTACTGCCCTTTTTGAGAAATCTTCCGCAGTTCTCCGCTTGATTTCTCCATACCGTAACGTTGAAAAAGTCGGTTATTTTCTCTCCTTCGTTGCTGGAATAGGTTCTCGGAACTGCTATTCCCAAACGGCAAAAAGGAATTCCGCCCGACGTTTCCGAAACTTCGGGGTCTCTCGTTAAATTACCGATTAAAAATACTTTGTTCATTTTTCTTCCTCCGCATTTTAGCGCTTTGTAATAAGTCTTCTCAAAACGTGGTCTGTAATACCGACGACTCTCTTTACTTCTTGTACGAGATTGCTGTCGCCTTCAAACGTCATATAAACGTAGAATCCTTCGTTTTTATAATCGATAGGATAAGCGAGTTTTTTAACTCCCCATTTCTCTACGCTTTCAACTGCTCCGCCGTTAGTGGTGACAACGCTACTGAATTTTTCAATTAAAGCGTCTCTTTCTTCGTCGGTCGTGGTGGCGTCCAAAATGTAAATCATTTCGTATTTCATAGTTTTTTTACCTCCCGGTCTTAATCGGCTTACGGACGAACCGCAAGCAAGGTATACCGCTTTTAATTTTAAGCGGTCGCAGTACTAATCGACTTCGTACTGCTTTCTCTCGGCGGAATTTCCGCCGAGTAGAAAACATTATATATTTTTTATTTTGTTTTGTCAAGCACCCATAACGGTTAATACTTGAGTCATAACGTTGGTCATACCGAGTACACAGTCAACCATTTCGGTTACGGTCAAACTTCTCCAGAAGTCGTCGTGTTTAACTCCGTCGTGGTCGTTGTCAAGCATATTTTGTGCCTTTTCCGATAACGCTTCGTCGAAGCACGTTCTCGTCGCAAACGCATACGGTAAACCGCTAAACATAACGTAATCGTCGCTCGGGTCGTCGTGCTTAACTACGAGTTTGTAAATCGTTTCGAACGACGAATCCAAAGTCGCCATCTTATCAGAAGACAAGATACCTTTTGTCATAAGGTCTGCCATCGTCGCCGTATCCATTGCGGTCTTGAACGCTTCGGACATTCCTGCAAGCGTCGTGTTACCGGGTACTAACGAGATAGGATTCGTTTCAGTCGCATATCCTTCGTCGCCAACGAACTTAATATCCTTGAAGATATCTCTTATTTCGACTACGTTCATAACGCTGTCTATAAGTTGTTCGGAGAAGTCTTCGTCGTTTAATTGACGGAGTTTTATGTTCGCAACCGACCTAATAATATTGTCGGCAGGCGTCCATACGCCGTTTATCTTCTTGTGCCACTCGCTATCGTGAACGTGATCGTCGTCTTCGGCTAAAAGAGGACAATACTCGTCGTTAGTACAAAGTTCGTATTCCATAAGTTCGCCGAGTTTAACGTCTTTTAATTGTTCGTCAACGTCAAACGTTCCGCCGACTATATCGGACATTGCTATATCCGCCATAATTTGCGAAAGTCTTGAGAGTCTTTCGTATCTTACGGGGTCAGAACCTGCGACTTCGCTGTACCATCTACCTACGTAGTGAATCTTGTCGCCCGTGTTTTCAAGGCTATGTTCGCCCATATCGCAGTTGCCTTCGCCACCGCACTTATGGTATCCGAGTACGTCGCCGACGTAAGTTCCCGCAAACGCAGTCGTCAAGTTGATACCGTCTCTGAATATCGACGCTAAATCGATATTGCAAAGTTTTTGCATTAAGATATTTGCGTATTCGCCATTATGAGAGTTGAACCAACCTTCACGGTGAGTATGTTCTTTTTCGCAAGATTCGTCGCAGTAATCGTAGCCCATTGCGTCGCCAAGGAATAATCCTTCGACGATATCCGCAATTACGAACGAACCGCCCGTAATGTATGCGATAGGAACGTTTGCAAACGATTGTTCTAATTTGCCGATTAACTCGCCGTTCTTGTACCAACCCTTGCCGTAATCGTTGCCAACGTGTTCGTGAGTAGAAATATCGCATTCTTCGTGAACGTGGTATCCGCTTGCGTTATCATTATGTTCTATGTCTTCGCAAAGGGCGTAAATGGTCTTCGAAGAATCTTTGGTGTACTTTCTTTCACCACAGAATTCGTATTCCATAAGGTCGCCTATGTAAAGACCGTCGGTAAGTCCGTCAACGTCGAAGTTGCCGTTTAATATATCGCTAAACGTCTTTCCTGCGAAGGTTTCCATAAGTCCCTTAACTTGCTTCGTGAATTCGCCGTCGCCGTCCTTTTCGTACCACTTGTCGTCTATTTGCTTGTAGCCCATAAGTTCGCCGACGTAAGTGCTTCCGAATATCGTTTCGATATCGATTTCTCCGTGACGAAGTTCGCTAACCGTTATATCGTACGC
The DNA here is from genome assembly GCA_045600785.1 of Christensenellaceae bacterium. GTDB lineage: Bacteria > Bacillota > Clostridia > Christensenellales > Borkfalkiaceae > UBA10281. Next base: position 3,066 of record JAZRYO010000115.1, read on the forward strand.
CTTACTCATAATGAGTTTGGTAGGATCGGAAGTGTCTAACGGAGTTCCGTCCGCTTGTACCCAAACGTCGCCGTCTTTATGGTTCTTCGTGAAATCGCCGACTCTTAATGCGTCAATCTTCGGAATTACGGAGTCTCTGATTTTCGACATACCCATTAAGTCTTTCAAAGGAATATTGAGTATTACTTTAAGCGCAGCCTTATATGCTCCCGAAGTTTCGTAAGCATTTTCACCCGTTTCCGCATCGAAATGAGTATCGAAGTTTTCATATCCGAATCCCGAAAGTTCAAGTTTGAGAGAATCGTTTACGGTCTTACGGAGTAAATCGAAGGTAAGGTCGCCGACTAAAAGTTCGCCGAAGTAATCTTTCAAGTAATCGACTTTGTTTTCCGACGTCTCGTAGAAGTCGTAAAGGTCGAAGTTGAATACGCTGTCTAATACTCTTGCGAAGTTGCCTTTGCACTTATAAACGTTTACAAGGTCGCCGTCTTCGTCGAGAACGGTATGCGCTTCGAGATTTGCAAATGCAAACTCTCCGTCCATATCGAGATTTAACTTGCCGTTTGCGAATTTTCTTACAAGGTCGAACGTAAGGTCGCCGACTTTAAGGTTTTTAAGTACGATTTTCTGGAAAACGTCTTTCGTCTTGAAAATCAAATCGTAAATATTTATGTTAAATACTTTATCGAGAACGGTCTTGAAGTTGCCGTCTAACTCGTAGAAGTGGACTTCGTTATCGTCAACGTCTAATGCAAAGTGAGAATTAAAGTTCTCTATCGCATATTCTTCCATACCTAAATCTAACTTCTTATCCAAGAACTTCTTGCATAAGTCGTAAACAAAATCGCCTACGTAAGTATTTTTCATAACTTCTCTTATCGTTTCGATAGGTTCGTCGATAAGTTTACCGATATTTTGATTAAGTACAGTTTCTAAAAGTTTAGCGAAGTTGCCTTCTGCCAAATACTTACCGTCGTTTGCCTTAACGTTTTCAAACGACTTGCCGTTCATAACCAAAGTTATTAACTTGCTACCGTACTTTTGAATTACGTCATAAGCAAAGTCGCCTATTTGACACTCTTTCAATCTGTTAAGTAAAACGTTGTTTTGAAGCGTGCTACTCGCATCGAAGATTTCGTCAAGGTTGGTGTCTAAAAATTCAGCACCCTTTCCGATAACGTAAATGTCTTTCATTCTATATACGAGTTCGCCGTTATCTTCGTCGCTTTGAGAATTGAAGTAGGTTCCGTCTTCTCTAAACACAACGTGAGTTCTTTCAAACTTCAAGAGTTCGCCGAGTTTCATCTTTTCGAGAGAAGGTCTTATCGAATAATCGTAATTTTTATCGAGTGCGCCGATAATTTCCCACAACTTGATATTGAAAAGAACGTTATAACTGTCTGCAATTCCGTTGCCGTTTCTCGTATAAACTTGTTCGCCGTTTTCGTCTTCGTAAGAATCTATCGACTTAAACGCAAGTTTAACGAAGTCGCCTATCGTAACGTCGGTCATTACCGTTCTTGCAAGTTCGCCGACTGTAAATTCTCCACTCTTAATAAGTTCAAATGCGTCGGGAATACTTTCTGCATCGACGGTCATATAAAGGAACGCACCGACTGCTGCGAACGGAACAAGTACGGGCGGAATACCCTTTATTCCTTGTTCGTTAAATCTGTCGATAAGTCCTTGAATATCTCCGCTAAACGCTTCGCCGTATTCGTTCACGGTCGTTTGGAAATTGCCGTCCAAGAAATCTCTTACCGTCAAGTTCATAGTTCTACTTAAAAGATGAGAGAGTCTTCCGGTAGTTTGATATTTACCGTTGTTGTCTTCCAAGTTTACGTACGACCTGTCTTCCATATAAATACGGAGTTTTTCGCCAAATTTATTGTCTTCAACCTTTTGAAGAACTCTTCTTACCAAATCGTAAGTCAAGTCGCCGAGTTTAACGTCTTTAAGGTCTTCTAATACGTCCTTCCAGTCGTCCGCCTTATTGTTGAATACTTCCCAAAGGTTAATATCCAAAATTTCAGCGCCCTTACCGGTAAACGTATATCCGGGTCTAAACGAATAAGCAACTCTACTCGAAAGTTTTTGTAATTCGCTTGCGTCCTTGCTTTCAATAAGTTCGACGTTGCCGTCCAAGTCTTTAACGACGTAGTATTTAGGCATCGTCATAAGTTCGCCGATATGAATTTCTTCGAGTACGGGTTGAATATCGTAATCGTAGTTCTTGTCAAGGTGTGCCGCAATCTCGAATAACTTAATATTCATAAGGTTGCAAGTGCTTTCGGTTAATACTTTGCCGTTAGCGTCGTAGTATCTGACCTTTCCGTCTTCGCATTCTTCTTTGGTCGCTTTTCTGTCAAGCGCAAGGAATATGTCGCCGAAACTAAGTTCGGGGATAAAGTCTTCGATTACTTTTCCGAAAGATGCGGGTTCGTCGCCTTTAATCTTCTTTTCGAGTTCATCGTATGCAGTGAATAAACCGTGAAGACGAACGTCTAACAATATATTATATATAGGAAGTGCGTCTTGACCGTTCTTCATCCAAACACCGCCGACGTTTTCAGCACCTATAAGGTCGCCGACCATCTTGTCGTCGTATTTACCTTTGAAGAATTCTCTTAAATCGTCCTTAACTGCGTGAGCCAAAGATACCGCATAGTCCCAATAATCTGCTTCTACTACGTTATACGAAGTGTTGAGTATCTTGTTAAACGTACGGTAGAACGTTCCGTCTACAGCATAGTTTTCGGCATTTTCCAAATAGTTCTCGTAAGAATATCCGTCGAAACCGAATCCCATATCGTACTTGTCGTCCCAAAGGTTCTTGATAAGGTCGTAAGCAATGTCGCCGATGCGTACGTCCTTCAAGTCTTCAAGTAAGCCGTTAATTGCAATTACACCTTTTTCAAGTAAGAGTTCGTCTAACGTGATATCCAAAAATCTCGTCGCTTTTCCAACGACGTATCCGTCGCCGTATGAATAAACTACGGGGGTGAGTTTTGTTAAATCGTCTGCATCTTTAGAGGACACGAGTTCGTATCCGCCGTCTAACGATTGTGTCGCATAGAAATTATTCATATTGAAAAGTTCACCGACGGTTATTTCGTCAAACGTCTCGTTAAGTTCGTAATCGTTCTTCTTGTCGAAGTGCGCAAGTATTTGCCATAATCTTAAATTAAGACCTTTACAAATACTTTCGGATAATTCTTTTCCGTTTCTGTCTTTGTATCTTACTACTCCGTCGTCGCATTCTTCTTTCTCTAACTTACTGTCAAGTGCGAGTAAGAAGTCGCCGAAACAAAGTTCGGGGATAAATCCTTCGATTGATTTCGAATAAGAGAAATCGCTTTCCTTTCTAATCTCGTCGAATAGAACTGCAAAGCCGTTCATATCTACGTCATATGCAAGAGATAAGAGTGCATTGACTTCTTTGCCGTCTTTATACCACTTGCCGTCAACGTTTTCTGCTTTAAGGAAATCGCCCAACTTCTTGTCTTGCATCTTGTATTCTACGAAGTCGAAGGAATCTTCCTTAACGTCTTCAAGTAAGCCTTTCAAGAAGTCTTTTCCGTTATCCTTAACTTCGTTTACGCTTAAGTTGAGTAATCTTGTAAGAGTTCTATAGAACTTGCCGTCAAGCGCAAACTTCTTGTCGTTTGCTACGTAGTTAATAAACGACGGTTCGTCCATAGACAAGTCAACGTCTATCTTCTCTAACTTATCTTGTAAGAGATTTCTTATAAGGTCGTAAGCAAAGTCGCCAAGACTTACGTCTTTCAAATCTTCTAATACGTCCTTATAGTCGAATTTCGTCAAAATCAATTCGTTGAGATTTATATCTAATATCTTCGTTGCGTTGCCTACGATATATCCTTCGTAATCGTCGCCGTATGAATAAACTACGGGGGTGAGTTTTGTTAAATCGTCTGCATCTTTATAAGATACGAGTTCGTATCCGCCGTCTAACGATTGAGTCGCATAGAACTTATTCATATTGAAAAGTTCACCGACGGTTATATCGTCAAACGTTTCGTTAAGTTCGTATTCGTGATTCTTGTCAAGGTGTGCAAAGATTTGCCATACTTTAACGTTCAATAAAGTCGTTAAACTGTAAGATAATTCTTTGCCGTTTCTGTCAAGATACTTAACTTCTCCGTCTTCGCCGATTTCCGTGCTTGCTTTCTTATTTATAATAAGGTATATATCGCCAAACGAAAGTTCGGGGATAAAGTCTTCGATTACTTTTCCGAAAGATGCGGGTTGTTTGTCAACTGCTTTTTCGATTTCGTCTATCATAGTAAATACGCCGTGAAGTTCGATATCGAATAATACGTTGAACCAATCTTTTGCTTTCTTTCCGTCCTTAATCCAGTCGCCGTCAATCTTTTCAGCACCTATCAAGTCGCCGACTTGTTTGTCGTCGTATAAGTCTGCCAAATAATCTTTTGCGTCGTCTTTAAGGTCGATTGCCAAGTCTTTCAAGTAATCGAGTTTTTGGTCCATAACGGTATTGTACGTTACGTTCAAAAGTCTTGAGAAAGTACGGTGGAATATTCCGTCGACTTTATATTCGTTTCCGTTTCTTAAATAGTTCTCGTAAGAATATTCGTCAAAACCGAAGCCCATATCGTACTTATCGTCCCAAAGATTCTTTATAAGGTCGTATGCAAAGTCGCCAAGACTTACGTCTTTCAAGTCTTCTAATATACTCTTATAGTCGTAGCCTTTGGTTAAAAGCAACTCGTCGAGATTTCTATCTAATATCTTAGTTGCATTGCCTACGATATATCCTTCGTAATCGTCGCCGTATGAATAAACTACGGGGGCAGTGAGTTTTGTTAAATCGTCTGCAACTCTATAAGATACGAGTTCGTATCCGCCGTCTAATATCTTAGTTGCGTTGCCTACGATATATCCTTCGTAATCGTCGCCGTATGAATAAACTACGGAGGTGAGTGCACCTCTATAAGATACGAGTTCGTATCCGCCGTCTGACTGAGTTGCATAGAACTTATTCATATTGAAAAGTTCACCGACGGTTATTTCGCCGAACGTTTCGTTTAAGGTGTAATCGTTCTTCTTGTCGAAGTGTGCGAGTATTTGCCATAATCTTATGTTAAGACCTTTACAAATACTTTCGGATAATTCTTTTCCGTTTCTGTCTTTGTATCTTACTACTCCGTCGTCGCATTCTTCTTTCTCTAACTTACTGTCAAGTGCGAGTAAGAAGTCACCAAGACAAAGTTCGGGGATAAATCCTCTAAGTGCTTCCGAGTAAGAGAAGTCTTCTTCTTTTCTTATCTCGTCGAATAGAACTGCAAAGCCGTTCATATCTACGTCGTAAACGATAGACATTATTGCACTTACTTCTTTT
>JAZRYO010000116.1:0-5474 GCA_045600785.1 Christensenellaceae bacterium
ATCGCATACTTTGGAAAGGACAATAAAAAATTAGTAGAAGCCGGAATATTCGATTACGAATATAAAGCCCCCGCAAGTTCGGACGGATTTTTATTCGTATCGCTTGCTCAAGGCGACACTTTGACGTTTAACGAATATATAGACGTATCTTCTTTAAGTTATAAAGATGCGACTCCGCTTATAACGGCTTTCGTTTTGCCGTCCCAAGTCGGAGTTTACGATTTCGACCACTTAATTTTCACTTTGACCGATGCAAGCGACGAAAGTATTAAGTTAAACTTTTTGGCGAACAGAGTAACGAGTAATGCGGAGTGGGCGAGAATGACCACTTACGTTATGGCTTACGGAAACGGTCAAGCACCGACGGGCGCAGAATATAACGGTCAAAAAATAAACAAACTTCACGTCAGCGACGGTTGGGGTACTGCGTTTAACCACAGTTTTATTAAGTTAAATCCCGAAGGTATAGAATTCGACGCTTCCACTCAACCTATTTATTTTTGGTACGAAGCCGAAGACGTTGCGGTATATACCAAGACCTATTCTAACTATATGGCGGAAGTCGCCGATATGGACGACACTTATTTCTTCGGCAACTTATGGACGGGCTTTAAGAGTGATAAAGCAAGACTTTCGGTTACGGCTACCGACTTCAACGGTACGAGAAAGGCTAACTTCTGTATAAAGGCTATAAACGGTTTAGACTTAACCAAAGAATATTTTGAAGATAAAACTCCGCCAACCATAACGGTAGATTGCGAATACGTCGATAAGACTATGCCCGAAGCGAAAATAAACGGTGCATATCCCGTTCCTACGGCAACCGCATTCGACGTTTACGACGGAATAAGAAATGTTGAAACGAACGTCTATTTCGATTACGGTACCGAAGGTCAAAAAGACGTAGAAATAGTAGGCGGACGCTTTACGCCCGACAGACGTGGAAATTACGCAATAGTATATACGTCGAGTGATAAAAACGGTAACGTTGCGAAGAAAATATTATACGTTCACGCAGGCAACACGATACCTGATATTACGATAGAAGTTCCAAACGATAAAACGACGAATATCGCACTCGGACACCTTTTGGAAATCCCGACTCCTACGATTGCAGGCGGAAGCGGTAATTTAACGCTTACGACCGAAGTTTTAATGGACGGTATGGAATGGGGTATTATAGGCGGTTATTTCCGTCCCGAAATTTTGGGAACTTACACCGTAAAATATACGGTTTGCGACTATATAGGAAGTGAAAAGACTGTATCTTACGACGTTCAAACGAGTGCCGAAAGGGAGTCGGTGTTCGTCGATGAGATAATATTCCCGAAGGCTTTGGCAGTCGGTCAAGAATACGTTATCCCGACATATTATATGAATAACTATTCGACGGGCACACTCGTTCGAAATCTTGCCAAAGTCCAAATCACCGATAAAAACGGTGCGAAGATATATCAAGCAGGAAAGACTTTCGTGCCGAATATCGACGGCGAAGAAGGAATTATCAAAGTTGCATTTTTAGACGGAACTAATACTTACGAAATGGACGTTCCCGCTTTCGTTCCCTATATGCAAAAATCCGAAACGGTTGCGGCACAAGTTTATTTTGAAAGGTATTTTTATTCGAAAGAATTTACGAAAGATCGTTCTTCTTCGGGTATCGACTTTACGGTAAACAGAGATTACGAAGACGCTTCGTTTACCTTTGCGAACAAGATAATCGCAAGCACGTTCAGATTAGACTTTAAGAATTTTGTCGGCGACTTTGATTCTCTTAAAATCACGTTAAGAGATGAGAAAGACTCTAAAAATGCCGTCTCCGTTCTTTTCGAAAGGCAAGGACAAAACGCATTTATGATAGTCGGCGACGACAAGGTGGCGGTAAGCGGACTTTTCGACAACGACGGATTTAGCGTCGGATATAACGATAACGACTGTTTCACCTTTGAAAAACTTGCGATTAAAGGCGTTAGAGAAGACGGTGAAATATTCGCAGGATTTTCAACGGGTAAAGTTTACGTCGACGTATCTTTCTCTGACGTCAAGCAAAACCTTGCGTTCACGATAAACAGACTTTGCGCACAAACTTTCTCGTCGAGTAAGACGGACAGTTTTGCGCCCGACATAGTAGTTTTAGGTAATTACGGCGGAAGTTTCGGCGAAGGCGAAACGTACGTTGCAAATCCTGCTATAAGCGGAGATTTATTTGCGATTAACGTAGATTTCAACTTGACGGTTTATCTTCCTAACGGCGAAGTTGCGAAAGACGTCAACGGCGTTTTACTTCAAAACGTCGACCCGACGAAATCTTATTCGGTTAAACTTTCGGAGTGTGGCAGATACGCATTTTCTTATTACGCAGTCGAAAAGAACTTCGGACCTTCTCGTCTTGCGCAAGAGAGTTTCTTTAGATATATCGTAAACGTAATCGATACCGTACCGCCGACCGTTAAAATTTCGCAAACGAAAACAAAATACTTACTCGGCGACGTCATTGAAGTTCCTTCGTATTCGGTATCCGACGATAAAACTTCTTCAAAAGATATGACCGTAGTAGTTTACGTTTATAACCCCGACGGTGTTTTATATCAAGTTAAGGGCGACGGTATTAAGAGTGAACTTAAAGGCGTTTACGAATTTAGAATAATGGCTATCGATGAAGCGGGCAATATTACTTTGAAACGTTTCAGCGTTACGGTTGAACAAAGGGGCGAAGTATGAAAAGATTAAGTAAAATATTAAAATCAATAGGTATATGTTGTTTATCTTTACTTTTTGTCGGTTGTAATAAAGGCGGAAAGGATGCGGAAGAAAATGAAAAGGTATTTTCTTACGTCGTTAACGATAGACAAGTACACGATATAGAAGGCACGTTGCATAAGGTAAAAGTATTGGAAACGCAAAACGTATTTACGTCGAACGGAACTACCGATTATAAGATAGTTTACGATTCTTCCGAATACTATCAAGAAATGGCGGCGAACTTTATTATAAATCACGTCAAAAAGGCAACGGGCGCAAAACTCGGAGTTTTATCTCCCGCCGACGCCGTTTGGTCTAATACCAATAAATATATAGTAGTAGGCGATAAAGACCTTTTTGAAAGTGCGGGTTTAACTATGCCGACCGACGATATAGGACTTACGGGCTATTATATCAAGACGGTAGGTAAATCTGCGTTTATAATGACGAACGGCAACGACGGATATCAACTCGGTGCAATAGCCTTTTTAAGAGAAGTATTAGGCTACGATATGCTTTCCGACGATTGTGTCGTTTACGAGAAAAAGGGTGATACGATGCCGAATATGGATATCGTCGAACGCCCCGATTACGATTTCAGACAAAACCCCAACAAATTGCAAACGGACACGATATACGGTATGGGCTTTACCAATGATAACGACGTTTGGATACCCGTTGCGGGATATAAACTTCACAACAGTTTGAAGTGGTTGCCACTCGACAAGTATTTGACTACCCACCCGAAGTGGTATAGCGACGAAGCGAGTATAAGCGATTTAATCGGCGAAGAAAACGGACAACTTTGTTATACTGCGCACGGCGACACTACCGAATATGCGGCAATGGTAAACGCAGCGGTAGAATCGGCAAAGACGGCTATATCGACGTGTTCTAATCCTGCGGCGAGAACTATTTCGTTCACGATAGCGGATAACCCCGGAAGTTGTAATTGTTCGGCTTGTCGTGAAGTATTAAGTAAATACGGTTGTATTTCTGCGTCGGTCGTTCACTTCTTAAACGACGTTGACGATAAACTTCAAGCGTGGCTCGAAGAAGAAGCGAGAAAAGCGGGAACGGTTAAAAAAGAAATCAATATCGTATTCTTTGCTTACTACGCAACCGAAACTCCGCCCGCAGTCAGAAATCAAGACGGAACGTTTAGTCCCGCAGACGAAACCGTAATATGCAACGACCACGTCGGAGTTTATATTGCGCCTATTCAAGCGAAGTATAACGTTTCGTTCTACGACGAAAACAATAAAGTGACCGCAGACAACATTAAAGGTTGGGCGGCTTGCAGTAATCTTATATATTTATGGCTTTACCAAACGAACTTCAATCACTACTTATATCCTATGGACAACTGGGACGTAATAAGTGAAAACTACCGTTTCGGTAAAGAAAACAACGCCGTATTTATGTACGACGAAGGGCAATTAAATCAACCGACGACTACACACTTTACAAGACTTAAAGACTATATAGCGTCCAAGACCGAATTTGACTTAAACGCAAACTACGACGATATTTTGGATAAATACTTCAAGTATTATTTCCTTGACGCTTCGGAATATATGCGTTCTTACTTCGACGAACTTCAAGCGTATATGCGTTATTTGGAAGTTGCCTACGCAAACAAGTTAGGCGGTGGAATAAGAGATATGATGGCAAATACTGACTTTTGGAAGCAAGGAACGTTGGAAGGCTGGATGAATAAAATCAATCTTGCGCTTCAATCGGTTGAAAAGTACAAGGGTGTAGACGACGAAAAGTATAACATGCTTGTAAGACATATAAAGATAGAAAGCGTTTTCCCGAGATTTGTACTCTGTTCTTTATATAGCGGTATGTACGACGATGCGACTTTGCTTCAAATGAGAAAATCACTTCGAGACGACTGTTTGGAATTAGGCATTGAGAGAAGTGCTGAATATGCTATGATTGACACGACCTTTAAGTCGTGGGGATTATAAAATAAACTCTAATTAGGAGGGAGATTATGAGAAAACTTTTAGGCAAAATGTTAATTGTCTTAACAGTTGCGTGCGTAGCATTCGGCTGTTTGGCAATGGCGACGTCTTGTAACGGCGGATTCACCGACGAACCCGTTGTGTCAATTTCTTTGGACAAAGAAAGCGCAACGATGGAAGTCGGCGATTCGATAACTCTCGTAGCGACCGCATCGGACGCTTTCGAGTGGGAATCTTCGAACCCCGAAATTGCAAGCGTAGAAAACGGCGTGGTATCCGCCAACTCGGTAGGTAAAGCGACGATAACCGCAAGATGCAAGAATAAAACCGCATCTTGTGTAATTACCGTAGCGATGTTTATGAATCCTACTTCGGCATCGGTAATGCAATACGATAGTTTATCTATTGCGACCAACGCAGAGGGAACTATCGAGTGGGAATCGTCGGACACTTCGATTGCGACCGTAGAGGGCGGTGTTGTTTACGCCGTTTCTTTGGGAGACGCATTGATAACCGCAACTTGCAACGGCGTATCCGAAACTTGTTTCGTAACCGTTATTGAAACCACCAAGGTTGCAAGTTTGGTTATCGACGACGAAGTAAGCGTTTCCGAACTTCAAGGAACGAAGACTTTGGAAGTCGGCGCACTTTGGGGCGAAGACGAATTTAGGGGCGACGTTGAATACTCTTGGGCATTTGCGGACGAACAGCCCGACGACGTATTTTCTTTCTTACCCGACGCAAGCGACAGTACGAAAT
>JAZRYO010000117.1:0-1040 GCA_045600785.1 Christensenellaceae bacterium
GCTCGGCATACGCCTTACCATAGGTATTTCGATTTTTCTTCTGCCCGATAAATAGTCGCCCGTTATCGAACGGGGTTCGTTGCATATATCTTCAACCGTTCCCGTCGCTACTACTTCTCCGCCGTGAACTCCCGCTTTAGGTCCTATATCGACGATAAAGTCGGCACTACGCATAGTATCTTCGTCGTGTTCGACGACGATTAGCGTATTCCCTAAATCTCGAAGGTGCAAAAGGGTGTTTATAAGTCTTGCGTTGTCCCTTTGGTGCAGTCCTATACTCGGCTCGTCCAAAATGTAAAGAACGCCCATAAGTCCGCTACCTATTTGAGTGGCAAGTCTTATTCTTTGCGCTTCGCCACCGCTTAAACTTCCTGCGTTTCTGGATAGGGTTAAATATCCGAGTCCTACGTCTTGCAAGAATTTAAGCCTTGCTTTTATCTCTTTTAATATCGCTTTTGCGATTATTTGTTCGGTTTCCGTCAAACTTAAATTATCAAAAAAGTCTTTCATTTTGATAACCGACATATCGCAAAGCGTGGATATATCTATTCCGCCGACGGTTACCGCAAGGGCTTCTTTTTTAAGTCGTCTCCCATTACAGTCGGGACAAGGCGAACTTACCATATATTTTTCTATTTCCGCCTTAATATAGTCGCTCGTCGTTTCCTTGTACCGTCTTTCGAGATTGTTTATAACACCTTCAAATCTCGCCAAAAAACTTCCGCTCGAAGTTTTGGTGTGATAGGTCATATTCAATTTCTCGTCTGTGCCGTAAAGCAAGATATTCATAATATTCGACGGCAAATTTTTGACGGGCGTATCTAAACTGAAACCGTACTTTTTGGAAAGTGCGTTAAAGTAAATATCGGTCATTCCGCTCGTCATCATATTCCAACCCGACACCGTCAATGCGCCTTCTCTTAATGATTTGTTCGGATCGCCTATAACGAGTGCTTCGTCGATTTTAATCGTATATCCCAAACCGTTGCATTTGGGACACGCACCGAAAGGATAAGTCGGATCGTAGCCATGTCGTTCTG
>JAZRYO010000118.1:0-2460 GCA_045600785.1 Christensenellaceae bacterium
AAATAAAATAATGGGAAAAATAAATATTCTCGATAAAAAAGTTTACAATAGAATATCGGCGGGTGAAGTCGTAGAAAGACCGTTTTCGGTCGTTAAAGAACTCGTTGAAAACTCAATCGATGCCGGTGCAACGTCAATTACGCTTACGATAGAAAACGGCGGTAAAACACTAATCTCGGTATCGGACGACGGTTACGGCATTGAAAAAGACGATTTGGAAAAGGCGTTATATCCTCACGCTACGAGTAAAATATCCGAAGCCGAAGATTTGGACTATATTTCTACTTTGGGGTTTAGGGGAGAAGCGTTAGCGTCGATTTGTGCCGTTTCGAAAATTACTATCGTATCTAAAACCGCAAACGAAGAAATGGGTTCGATGATTCAAGCCGAAGGCGGACAAATAGGCAACCCCGATTTTTATCCTTCGGAAGTCGGAACGACGATAACCGTTAAAGACTTGTTTTTTAATACTCCCGCAAGGGCGAAATTTCTTAAACCGCCTAAAGCCGAAGAAACGGATATACATAATATTTTAATTAGGCTTATTTTATCTCACCCCGACGTTGCTTTTAAGTTTATTTCCGACGGTAAAAAAATTTTGGAAAACTCGGGTAGCGGTTTAGACGACGCAATAATTAATATTTACGGATATAACGCAATATCCGACTGCACGAAAATCGATACCGTTAAAAACGGCTTGCATATTTGGGGTTTTTTAGGTAATTATTATTTCGTTAAGCCGAACAGAAACTATCAAACCGTAATATTAAACGGAAGATATATTCAAAACAATACCATATCATCGGCAATTCATAACGCATATCAAACGTATCTTATGAAAAGGAAGTATCCTTTTTATATCTTAAATATTGAAATGTCGCCGGATACCGTTGACGTAAACGTTCATCCAAGCAAGGCAGACGTTAGATTTTTAGATAATCAAGTCGTTTACGGTACTTTATATTCTACCGTTTCGAAAGTTTTGGACGGGTCGGTCGGTGCACAAGAGATTATTAAACCTACTTCTTATATTCCGCTTGATTTAGGTTCTCGTCCTGCCGTTGCCCCACAACCAAACAGACCGAAAACAATATACGACGAAGAAGAGAAAGAACAAATAGTTCATTGCGACAGACCGTTTGAACCGCTTCTTTTTAAGGAACTTTTAAGGAAAAATTCGTCGCCCGATATACTTTTTAACGAAGATTTAGAAGAAAAAGAGGCTAAAAGTAGCAAAATTGACGATATTTTTGCCGAAAATAAAAAATATATTCAAAAGTTGGAAGAAGAAAAAAAGAATAATAGCGTAGTTCAAGATAAGTTTAAGTTGGACCAAACTTTTACCGTTGTCGGACAAGTCTTAAACACCTATTTGATTTTAGAAAAAGACCAATCGGTATATTTTGTCGACCAACACGCAGCGCACGAAAGAATTTTATTCGATAAGTTTATCGAACAATATAAAAATAATAACGTTGAAATTCAATCAATGCTACTACCGTATCAATTTTCCGTTTCTCCTAAAGAGTTCGATTTTATCTTTTCAAAATTCGACGATTTAAGAAAACTCGGTTTTGATATTAACGAATATGACGATAACGAATTTGCGGTGTACGCTATTCCGTCGGCTTTTATGGACATTAACTTAAAAGATTTCTTTGACGATTTACTTTCCGATATGAGTTTAAGAAAAGCCGACGTCCCCGATATTATCAGAGAAAAAATCGCACAAAAGGCTTGTAAATCGGCAATTAAAGCGGGAAAAGTTCTATCAGAAAGCGAAAAAGAGTGTCTATTAAAGGCATTAAGCGAAAACGAGAACTTACTTTGCCCACACGGTCGCCCCGTTGTCGTTAAAATTTCTAAAACGGAATTAGAAAAATGGTTCAAGAGAATTGTTTAAGTAAAATTTTAGTCGTTTTAGGTCCGACGGCTTCGGGTAAATCGGGGTTAGCGGTTAAAATCGCTAAAAAATTCAACGGTGAGATAATTTCTGCGGATTCGGTTTCTATTTATAAAGGGTTAGACGTCGGTACTGCAAAGCCTACTAAAGAAGAAATGGACGGAATTAAACATCATTTAATCGACGTCGTTAGTCCTTTTGAAGAATTTTCAGTTTCCGACTTTGAAGAAAAAGCCCTAAAATGTATCGCTGATATTCAAAAAAAAGGTAAACTTCCCATTATTTGCGGTGGAACTGGTTTTTATATAAATTCCGTCTTATACGATTTAAGTTATGGAAACGTTAAAAAGGACGATAAAATCAGGCAAAAATACGAAAATATTTTGCATGAAAAGGGCAAAGAATATTTATTTTCGCTATTAAAATCCGTCGATAGTGAAACGGCGAAGAAGTTGCACGAAAACGATACCGTGAGAGTTATTCGTGCGCTTGAAATTTATGAAGTTTCGGGAGTTAAAAAATCTGAAATACACGACGAACTCAATAAAAGATTTGAT
>JAZRYO010000119.1:0-2061 GCA_045600785.1 Christensenellaceae bacterium
TTTAATTTAACTTAAACTTCTCATTTCAAAAGATTTTTCCGTAAATTTTCAAATGCCGTCCGACACGCTTCTATCGTTGATAACCGCCGTAATTTTTTCTCCGTTAAGTACTAAATAACAAAACGATTTCTCTGCGCTTAAATATGTAAGAGTTCCCGGATTGATTATTTTTATACCGTCAACGTCAACTATTTCACTACGGTGTGTATGACCGTATAAAACGAGATTTGCGCCGAGTTCCTTTGCCCGTTCGACAATTTTCTGAAGTCCGTATTTTGCGCCGTATAAATCGCCGTGCGTCGCAAAAATTTTAACTTTCTCTATTTCAACTACGACTTCTTTTTCTCGTCCGTAATCACAATTCCCGTGTACTCTATAAAGTTTTTTTGATATAGACGGCATATATTCGTCCATATCTTTATAATTATCTCCTAAATGAAAAACGTAATCACTTTCTTCCATAATGGGATATATTTGATTTAACGCTTTTTTGTTTCCGTGCGAATCGGAGATTACAACTATTTTTTTCATAAATGTTTTAACAAGTCGTTTAGCGACCTTGACCTATGACTCACACTGTTTTTTTCTTCTTCGGTGCATATTCCGAAAGATTTATTCAAGTCGTCGGATATAAAAATATTGTCGTACCCAAACCCGTTGTCGCCTATTTCTTCATAGGCGATTTTACCACACGTTTCACCGTGTCCGTGAATTATCTCTCCACTTGGTTTATAAATAACCGTTTCGCATACGAATTTCGCATTTCTATTCTTTGCGTCCTTCATATTTTCTAAAAGTTTAAGTCTGTTTTTCTTGTCGTTGCCGTGTTCTCCGCCGTACCTTGCCGAAAAAATACCCGGCGCACCGTTAAGAAAATCAACGCAAAGCCCGCTATCGTCCGCCAAAACTTCTTCGCCACAAAACTTGGATACCGTTTTCGCTTTTATCAAAGCATTTTCGAAAAAAGTATTTCCCGTTTCTTCAATGTCGTCCATAAAACCTATTTCACTCATAGCAACGACTTCGTATTTGTCTTTCAAAAGTTCTTTAATTTCTCTTATCTTTCCTTTATTTCCGCTTGCGAGTATCAGTTTTTTCATATTTCACCCTATTACATTATACCATTACACAAATTTTAAGTAAAGAGAAAACGACGCCAAAATTGACGCCGTCTTCTCTTGTTTGTATTCAATAAGGGGATTATTGTGATTTGATTATACTTCAAGTTTGTGAAAAGCAAGTGAACGCTATGTTAAAGTATTATAATATTTATTCAATAATTCCTTGAACGTATTTCCGTCGCTATTTTTTATCGTAAACCTTATACTGTCCAAACTTTCAACCACGTTTGTAATGCGGTTTATCTCACTTATTAAAGGGGAAATAAGCGGGCTTTTCATAAAATAGACCGAAAATCCGTCCGCCACCTTCTTATATGCGCCAAGTGGCACTTCGTCTTTATAATTTTCTAAAATACAAGTACCCGAGAATTTTTCGTTAAAGGTGTTTTTTACAACGATATTTATTCCTGAATTTTCAAGCGGTAATACCGTGTCGAAATGTAAAACCCCACCGCCGTTCCAACTTATTTTTTTAATTGCGTCGTAAGAAACGGTTTTTAGAGGTAATTCCCGTCCCAAAAAATCGGGGTTAAATACGCTTACGCCGTTTACGTCGGTATAATTAAAATAAACGTCGGCATTTATTCCCCTTGCAACGATAGAACCCGACAAATCTCCGCCACCCCTTGATAGCGTTTTTATATTCCCCGAATTATCTTTGCCGTAAAACCCGCCTACAACGAACCGTCCGTATTTTTTATATGCACTTTCAGTCGCCAAATAACTTTTTTCAAAATCTACTCTGCTTAAAGAAAACTTAACCATATCGCCTGCGTCGATAAACGGATAATCAATAAATTCCGCAAGCATTTTAGAATAAACGTATTCGCCACGGGAAATAAAAAAATCGTACGAACAGGTTTTTGCCTTTCTTACGATTTTCTTTAGTTCGCTGTCGATATCCAACGAAAGATTTAACGTTTCCTTTATTGTTTTAACC
>JAZRYO010000120.1:0-1152 GCA_045600785.1 Christensenellaceae bacterium
GGACGACTGTTTGTTTCCGAAAATCTACTGTATCTATCCCAAATCGTTTCGATATTCTCTTTTGAAATACCTTTACCGTAATCGATAATTTCAAGTAAAATCTTGTCGTTTTCGGCGGTTAAATACACCGAAACTGTTTTATTTTCGCCAGTATAGTTTATTGAATTTCCAAGTAAATTATAGATAACTTGCTCGATTTTTTGTTCATCGACGAAAGTTAATAAATTAGGTGCGATATTTTCTTCGATTTTATATCCTTGATTTTCAACGAAAGGCTCAAATCGCTTGATGACTTTTTCGGTAAGAAGGGACAAATTGACTTCACTTTTATTAAGTTCTTCGATAGACGACTCTAATTTTGAAAGATTTAATATATCGTTTACAAGCAAAGTAAGTCTATCCACTTCGTCGATAATAACTTGCGTGTGATAATCTCTTTTTTCTTTATTGTCGCCCGATATATCCTTAATCATTTCGGCGTACGCTTTTATCATTGTTAAAGGCGTTTTAAGGTCGTGCGAAACGTTGGCGATTAAATCACGTTGAAGTATGCTCGACTTCGATATTTCGTCTTTGGCATAGTTTAACGTTTCGGTAAGTTCGTTAAATTCAAGATATCTCGAACTCGAATTAAATTCGGTATTATTGTCGCCGTTTGCCCATTTTTTAGCCGTTGATGCAATTTCATCGATAGGTTTTGTTATTCGGTTTGCAAAAATAAGCGCAAAAATTCCACCCAAAACCAATACGAAAATACTTGTCAAGCCGTACTGTAATTTAATAATATCTATCGTTTCGTTCATATTGTCTAACGAACTTATAAGCGTCAAGTATTTTTCAGCGTCGATTTTTTTAATAAAAACCATTACGTTATTATTTGAATCGTTAAAATTATCTAATTTCGTATAAGATTCGGACTTTTTATTAACGACGGCGTTAGACACAAATTTATTTATTTCGTTTATCGAATTTTCGGAAAGCGTTTCTGAATTTATTATCTCGTTCTTCTTAACGTTAAAAATATAAACGTAAATTCCGGACTCTTGAGAAATTCTTTTCTCGTTTTCAAAATTTGCGGTATTACCGTACGAATTGACAAGTGCCGTAGCACGTTTTTTCATTACGTTCACGTTTTCATTTTGGTAAAATCCT
>JAZRYO010000121.1:0-2295 GCA_045600785.1 Christensenellaceae bacterium
TAACGGAGTTATAGAGTTTACGTCGATGTTTTTAAGTTCTTCTTCAACTTCGCTTGAATAATTTTCTTCATTAAACTCTTGTAAATTCGTTGAAATAGACGACAAATCTTTAACGGTATCTTTCTTTTCAAGTTCAGACAATATTTGCTTTGCCCTTGCGGTTATGTTTTTAGGAATACCCGCAAGCGAAGCGACTTCAATACCAAAACTTCTGTTTGCGCTTCCCCTTTCGATTTTTCTTAAAAATACGACGTTCCCGTTAACTTCTTTTACGGTAATTTTATAGTTAGCGACTCCGTCGACCACCCCTTCGAGTTCGGATAATTCGTGATAATGTGTTGCAAAAAGCGTTTTTGCCTTTATTTTATCCGCTAAAAACTCTACAACCGACCAAGCGATAGAAAGTCCGTCGTAAGTACTCGTTCCACGACCGACTTCGTCTAAAATTAGCAAACTGTCTTTAGTTGCGTTAAGTAAAATACTTGCAACTTCCGTCATTTCAACCATAAACGTACTTTGGTCGAAAATAAGGTTATCACTTGCACCAACCCTTGTGAAAATACGGTCTAAAAGGGGTATTTTTGCCGATTTTGCGGGAACGAACGAACCTATTAACCCCATAAGACAAATAAGTGCGTTTTGACGCATATACGTACTTTTACCCGCCATATTCGGTCCTGTTATAATCATAAGACGGTTATCCGCCCCGTCAAGATAGGTATCGTTGGATATAAACTGTTCGGAAGAAACTTCTTCGACAACGGGGTGTCTTCCCGCAACAATTTCAAGCGGATTTCCAAAGTCTAAAATTTCGGGACGAACGTAATCGTTCGTTTTGGCAATTTCGGCAAAAGACAGCAAAGTATCCAAACACGCTATTGCCCGTGAAGTTCTTTGGATTTTTTTAATATTATCAAGTAAAACGTCTTTGATTTTATCAAATATTTCGTTTTCAAGCCTTATTGCGTTTTCGTTGCTCGATAAAATTTGTGTTTCTAATTCTTTAAGTTCTTCTGTTATATATCTTTCTCCGCCGACAAGCGTTTGTTTTCTAACGTAATTATAAGGAACAAGGTCCTTAAACGAATTTGAAATTTCTATATAGTATCCAAAAACGCTGTTATATTTGATTTTTAGGGTTTTTATGCCCGTTTTTTCTTTTTCGTCGGCTTCTATTTTAGCGATAATACCCGTGCCGTTATCTCTGATTTCACGATATTTATCGAGTTGTTCGTCAAACCCCGGCTTAATAAACCCGCCATCTTTCTTATTTTGTGAACAATTATCGTCTATCGCCCTTTCAAGAAGTAAAATTACGTCCTTAAAATCACCGATATTTGAGTAAATATCATTTAATATTTTAGAATTTACACCCGACAAAATCATTTTAATCGACGGCAAACAAGAAAGAGAATAACGAAGCGTTAAACAATCTCTCGGCATAATATTGCCGTTAGAAATTTTGCCCGATAATCTCTCGGTATCCCTTATATTTTTAAGACTTTCCGAAAGTC
This sequence comes from Christensenellaceae bacterium, assembly GCA_045600785.1. Taxonomy (GTDB): domain Bacteria; phylum Bacillota; class Clostridia; order Christensenellales; family Borkfalkiaceae; genus UBA10281. Next base: position 1,515 of record JAZRYO010000121.1, read on the forward strand.
CGCCACGAAGCGAAGGACTTGAATATATCTCGTTTACACCGTCCAAACGGTAGTCGATTTTCTCCTTATTTTTAAGCGGAGATAAAACCCAATCTCGAATATTTCTCGAACCCATAGGCGTTTTGGTCTTATCCAAAAGCCAGAGTAAAGTGCCGTATTTTTTACCGTCCCTCATACTTTTAACGAGTTCGAGATTTTTGACTGCGTTAGCGTCTAACAACAAATTCTCGTCGTCGGATAAAAGCAATACGCTATTTATGTTTTTTAGTGCGTGTTTTTGCGTTTCTTTTAAGTAAGCCAAAAGTCCACCAGAGGAAACGACGCATAAATTATCCCCTTCAATTCCGTATGCCGAAAGACTTCTAACCGAAAACTGTTCTTTTAATATATCTTCGGAAATGTTATAGTAAAATCTCGTATCGTCGTAAAGTTCGAAATTCGGAACGATATGATGACGACAAACGTTAAAGTTTTTAGTTAAGTCGTAAGTTTCTCTATTACAAATAATTTGCGAAGGAGAAATTTTTTCCAAAACGTCGGTAATAAATGCTTCGCAAAATTTTTCTTCGCTTTTTTTAACGAAAAATTGCCCCGTTGTAATATCGCACCAAGAGATAGCACAACCGTTTTTATCAATATATACGCAAGAAATAAAGTTGTTAGTCGTTTCGTCGATTAAACTGTCTTCAATGACCGTGCCTGCCGATACAATTCTGATAACTCCTCTTTCGACGATTCTTCCTTTAACTGTATTCGGGTCTTCGAGTTGTTCGCAAATTGC
>JAZRYO010000122.1:0-5252 GCA_045600785.1 Christensenellaceae bacterium
CTGCGTTAAGGTCTAAAACGACGTTTCCCGTATCGCCGGTATGTTTTTTATATGCAAAAACAAGGGCGTTTTCCAAAGTTTCTATAAGTTCTTCGGGTTTAATGCCCTTTTCTCTTTCAAGGTCTTCAATCGATTGAAAAAAATCTTTATTTATCATTTTCTATCTCCTTTACTAAAATTTAACCGCTTCATTGATTTTAGCGATTTTATTAAGCGGAATTTTAAATTCTTTGTTTTTTAATATTACGGTTACGTTATTACCGTCAAAGTCTATTAGTTTGCTTTCAAAATACTTTTCGCCTTGCATAGGTGCAAAAAGTTTAATTTCAACGTCTTTACCTATTCTCTTTTTGAAATCTCTTTCGGTTTTTAACGGACGGTCAACCCCCGGACTTGAAACGTTTAAGGTGTAAGCCGAACCGTTAGAAACGTCTATCTCGTCTAAAACGGGGTCTATCGCATTATGGAAGGCTTCGCAAATATTTAAGTCGACACCCGAATCGCAATCGATATAAAGCGTAATGTACGGACTTTTATTAACTTTCGTTTCGATTTCGATTATTTCGACGTTTAACCTTTCGGCGATAGGTTGAATAGCTGAAGCAATTTCTTCTACTTGTTTGAACTTCATTTATTCTCCTTTATAAAAATTTGAGAGCGACTTTGTCGCTCTCAAACACAAGTAATCATTTAAGCATATTTATTTTACCATAATACAAGCGGTTTTGCAAGTATTTTACAAAGATTTTTTAATCTTTATAAGGTTTAGAAACAATTCCGCCGTAGCATAAGCGTCGGATAATGCCCTATGATGACGAAAAACGATATTAAAATGTTCGCAAACGGTATTTAATTTATGATTTTTAAGTCGTGGCAAAATCTCACGGGAAAGTGCCAAAGTATCTATACCGTCGTTGGTAAAAACGTACCCCGATTTTTTAGATAAAAACTTAATAAATCCGTAATCGAAATCAATATTATGCGCAATAATCGTAGCGCCGTCGACGTACTTAAATAAATCTCCGACGACGTCGTCGAAAACGGGCATATTTTCAACCATTTCATTAGTAATTCCCGTAAGCGAAGTGATTTTTTCGCTTATATTGACGCCGGGATTTATCAACGTTTGGAATTTATCATAAATTACACCGTTAACAATTTTAACAGCACCTATTTCGGTTATTTTATCTCCCGCCGAATAATTTGTTCCCGTAGTTTCAATATCGATTACGACGAAAGTTTTGTTTAATAAACAGTTTTCCACCTTTTCTTCGACGTAAAATAAATCGTTTTGTTTTTCAATGACGATTTTTTCGGGGAAAATCAAAGAATATTCTTTTGGAACACTTTTACTCTCTCTATCTATGGCCTTAAAATCTTTCGGAAGTAAACAAAACGCCAAATCACGAACGATAAAACTCTTAAATCCGTTAAAATCGTCAAGGTCGCCACGAACAATAACTTGAGAACCGACAGCGATTTTTTTCATTTTTTGTTCTTTATCTTTATTTAAGAAAATTTTCGCTTGTAAAATGCCCGTCGAATCATTCAAAATCAAAGCGTAATATTTTTTACCCGTTTTTGTTTCTTTCTCTAAAATTTCATCGACGTTGCCCGCAAAAACGACGTTTCCGTTCGATAAGTCGGCATCGGCGATATAGATTGCGGTAGTACACGTTTCTTCGCCCCAAAGGGATACGACGTCGGACACGTCGAAAGTTCTTAACGTTATGGTTTCAACCGTTGATACTTCGTTTCTCTTTTCGATAAATTCGGTATCGATTGACGACTTACCCGTTTTTTCTAAAACTCCATTAAATTTTGAACAAAATTGTGTTTCCAAATTTGCGTTTATTTTATTTACAACGTCGTTTTTTTCGGCATAAAGGCAAAACTCGTCACTAGATGAAAGTGTATAAGAAACTATTCCGTCCTTTTCTTCGATAAAAATGTTTTTGCTATCCAGAAGTCCCGAAACGGACATAAAATTCTCGTTAATATACCTTAATATAGCATTTGAAACAAGGTCGGGCGACGTAACGATTTTAGAAACCTTAACCGACACGTCGGTAAATCTGTTCGGAAGATATTTTTTAATAACTTTTTTGATTTTTTCGGTCAAATCGTCGTCAGCCGATAAATTAGAAATAAAAGAAAACTGAACGAAGTTTGGGGCTTTTACCGTAATAGAAGAAAGTTTAATATTTTTAAGTTTTTCGTCAAGATTTATTATCTCGATAATTACCCTACTATGCAAGTTTATTTAATTCCTTTATAAATTCTTCTTCTGCATTTTCAAACGGAACTTTTTTGTATATCTCTCCGTTTTTGAAAAAGGCACAAAATCCGCTTCCGCCTGCGATACCCAAATCGCAGTCTTTTGCTTCTCCCGGACCGTTTACAACGCAACCCATAACCGCTATTTTCAAGGGTTTATGAATATTTGCGGTCAATTCTTCAACTTTTGATGCAAGTCCAATACTATCGTACTCCGTTCTACCGCAAGTCGGACAAGAAATTACTTCAACAAAATCTTTATCTATTCCTAAACTTCTTAAAATGCGTTTTGCGGCGAATATTTCTTCTTTTGGTTGTGCGGTCAACGAAACACGAATCGTGTCGCCTATGCCGTCTAAAAGCAAACTTCCGATGCCTATTGCGTTTTTAATTGCGCCCATATTTATAGTGCCTGCTTCGGTTACCCCGAGATGCAAAGGATACGGAGTTTTTTGGCTTAAATACCTATAAGTTTTTACCGTCAAAGGAACGGACGACGCCTTTGCCGAAACGACGATATTTTCAACGCCGTATTTTTCTAAAATCGCTACGTTTTTAAGTGCGCTTTCGCCAAGAGAAATCTCGTTTTTACCGTATTTTGATAAAAACTCCTTTTCAACGCTACCCGAATTTGAACCGACTCTTACCGAAGTTCCCGTTTGTTTTAGAGCAAGTGCAATTTCTTTTACGTTTTCTTCACTACCGATATTACCGGGGTTTATTCTTATTTTATCTACACCCATATCTATTGCTTTAAGGGCGAATTTATAATTAAAATGAATATCTGCAACAAGCGGAATTGAAATATGTTTTTTTATTTCGGATAAAGATAAAACGTCGTCTTCGTCTTTGACGGAAACTCTGATTATATCACAACCTAAACTTTCGAGTTCGTTTATTTGTTTAATAACTTCAACCGTTTTCGACGTTTTAACGTTCGCCATCGATTGAATTAAAACTTTATTTCCACCGCCTAAAACTTTATCGCCAACCTTTACGATTTTACTCATTTTTCCACCTTGTTTAATTCATAAATTTTACGAAGTCCGTTTAACGTAATCAATTCGTCGAAATACTGTATGTTTTTCGTTTCTTTATATATAATCTTACCAAGTCCACCCGTTGCAACGACTTTAACGACGGGCGAATTTAATTCTTCTTTTATTTTATCGATAATTCCGTCAACAAGTCCTATAAAACCGTAAACAATTCCCGCCTGCATACAGTTAACCGTGTTTTTGCCAATAATAGATTGCGGTTTAACAATCTCGATTTTGGGAAGATTTGCAGTACCGTTTGCCAAACTGTCGAGCGAGCCCTTAATTCCGGGACATATCACCGCCCCGATAAGTTCTCCGGATGCTGAAATAATATCGAAAGTCGTAGCCGTTCCGAAGTCGATACAAATAATAGGCGTACCTTTACCGAATTTAGACATTGCACCGACACAGTCGGAAATAATATCCGACCCTACTTCTTTAGGGTTATCAACCTTAACGTTAAGTCCCGTTTTTATTCCCGGACCTATAATTATGGGTTCATGATTTAAGTAATCACGACACATATGTTCCATCGTATAGTTAAGCGACGGAATAACCGACGACATTATTACTCCTTCAATATCGTCAACGCCAATATTTGCCGTTTTTAATAAATCTTTAACGATAACGCCGTATTCGTCGGCGGTAGATTTTTTTTGCGAAGTTACTCTAAACGTTGCCTTTATATTCTCGCCGTCAAAAATAGCGTACTTAATATTAGAATTTCCTATATCAATACAAAAGACCATTATCTAACCACCTTCCTTATAGTAATTACTATTATAGGCACTAAAACTATAGCCGAAATAAGTTCAAATAAAAAATTAAAAGTTAAAATCATTGTAAATACGTTAGCCGTACCTGTAAAATTAAACACCCAAAGCATAAAAACGGTTAAAACGGTATTTGTTATAACGCCGAATACTCCCGAAATCGACAAGGGCAAAATTTCCCTTATAAATTTATTTTTGGAACTTGCTAAAATTTTTGAAAAAAGAAAATATACGTAATAAGCGACGATACCTATAAAAATTCTCGGCATAATCGAAATTAAGGGATTAAAAAATTCGGCATATCCTATTAAAACCGCAAGACAAAAAGAACAAACGCCAAAAATCGTTCCGCCGATAAACATATCGGATTTTTTACCCTTTAAGGACAGGGAAATTGCAAGCGGAATAGAAAAAAAAGCGGGCGTAATCGGTAAAAATAGTTTGAAAACCAGCGTTTCTAACGCAAGCATTATAAACATTAAACCCGATAACACCCCAAAGTAAGCAATCGTTTTTGATTTAGACATATAAACTCCAATCGGGTTCAAAAGATACCCGTAAGAAAAATAAAAAATAAAAGTCAGACCAAAAAGTGTCTGCGTATATATTATATATCATTTATTTTTTTAAGTCAACGGCTATGTAGCAAAATTAGGCGTAAATAAATATAATGATAATGAGATAGCGATTACGCATTTCAAGGAGGATGATTTAATGAACTGTTTTGGACTCGGCGATAATTATTGCCTTTGGATTATGATTATACTTTTAATACTTTGCGTATGTAAAAACGGTTGTTTAACAGGTATAATCGAGAAATTATGCAACTGCGGTTGTTTACTTCCGTTGCTTTTAGTATGGTGTTGTTGCTGTAAAGGAGACACCCCCACTAACTACGGTTTCGGTGGCGGTTGCGGAAAATAAATTTTAATACATAAAATAAACGCCGACGTTCCGTCGGCGTTTATTTATATTCTAAAAAACGAAAGTTAAAATAAATCCTTATTGTTTAATTTTTTCTTCTATCGTTTTACAAGACGATGTTAATAATCTTCTTATTCTTCCACATAAATTTCGTTCATTCTTAAACAGTAATTCATCAATAGCATTTATGGAAAATAAAATTTGCAACCAACTTTCAGTTTCTATACATTCCTTTCTT
>JAZRYO010000123.1:0-5169 GCA_045600785.1 Christensenellaceae bacterium
GGGTCTATGGTCGTCTTTACCGACGGCGAAGAAGACAAAAAAGAGTACAGAAGATTTATGATAAAAACAGTCGAAGGGAACAACGACTTTATGTGCTTAAAGAAAGTTTTAAGAAGACGGCTGAATAAACTCGGAACGGAAGAAGAAAGCAAATTTCCACCGCCCGACCTTATTATTATCGACGGCGGAAAAGGCCAACTTTCGTCTTGCAAGGAAGTTTTGGACGAGTTTAACCTTTCCTTCGATATGATATCCCTTGCCGAAAGGGACGAAGAAATTTTCACTTTGAAAAGCAACGAACCCGTAGTTTTGCCACGAACGGACTACTGTTTGAAAATGCTACAACGTATAAGGGACGAAGCGCATAGGTTTGCAATAACCTATTTCCGTTCGTCGCACGAAAAGACCAACTTAAAATCGGCGTTTACTTCGGTGCAGGGGATAGGCAAAGTAAGAAGGGAACAACTGCTTAAAAAATTCGGAACGATAGAAAACATTAAGCGTGCGACCGTCGAAGATATAACGGAGATTAAAGGAATAAGCGAAAGACAAGCAAAAGAGATTTTGGAGGTAATAAATAAATGGTAAGCGAAAACATAACAGTCGAAAAACTCGACGTTAAAGTACAAGAATTTGCGAAGAAGTTAGAACTCGATATTACGTACGAAGGTAGGGGAATAATACCGTTATCGTCGATAAGCGTATCAAGACCGGGACTTCAAATCGCAGGGCATTATAAACACTTCGACCACACGAGAGTTTTGGTTATAGGCTACGCCGAACACGAGTATTTACAAAGTTTGCCGACCGAGATTAGAAGAAAGGTCGCCGACGAACTTCTTAAAAGGGAAGTGCCTTGTTTAATCTTTTCAAGGGGACTTGAAATTTTCGACGAGTTTTTGGAAATTGCAAAAGAGTATAAAACACCGCTACTTAAGTCGGAAAAAATAACGACCGTTTTGGTCAACGATATAACTACTTACCAAAGCGAGATTTTAGCGCCGACCGAAGTTATGCACGGCGTACTTATGGATATATTCGGTATAGGTATTTTAATTAAAGGTAAATCGGGAATAGGTAAAAGCGAGATAGCGCTTGAACTCGTCAACCGTGGACACAGATTAGTTGCCGACGATTCGGTAATAATCAAAAACATAAACGACCAAGTCGTCGGTCGTTCGCCCGAGAATATCCGTTATTATATGGAAATAAGGGGAATAGGAATAATCGACGTACAACGTATGTTCGGTCCGGGGTCAATAAGACCTGAAAAGAGAATAGACATAATCGCCGAACTTTCGCCGTGGGAAGAGGGTAAAAATTACGACAGAATAGGAACGGAAGAAAATTACGACGAAATTTTGGGCATTAAAATTCAAAAGGTATGTATCCCCGTAACACCGGGAAGAAATATCCCCGTAGTTTTAGAAACGGCGGCGAGAAAGTTTAGGTTAAAACAAGCAGGGCACGACCCAGCACAAAAACTTATGGAAGAAGTTTTCGGAAAAGAAGAATAATATTTAGATGCGTCGGCGAATAAGCGCCGACGCATTTTCATATATTAGAATATGAAAAAAGCGACAACCACGATTTTTACCCTTTTACTTTTGTTCGTCGTCGTCTTTACGCCGACGGTTGCTTATAGAAATACAGTCAAAAAAGGCACGTATCTAATATCGACCGAGAACTATAAATATATATTAAGCGTTTGGCATATAGATACTTTCGAAGGGGGCAAAGGTTCAAGGGGAGATTTTTTGCAATCGGTGGCGGACGAACTTTTGGGCGACGGCGTAATATTCAACGTTTCCACGCATACGGAGTCGTCGGCAAAAGAAAATATAAATAAAGGGATATATCCCGACGTCATATCGTTCGGTACGGGCTTTTTCGAAGCGGTTGACCTTTTGCAAAGCATAAGCGTAAATAAAGATACGAATTTAGGGAAATACGGCAAAAAAACCTATGCTTATCCGTGGTATAACGGGGGATACTTTTTAATTAGAAAAAAGGGCGATAATCAACCTATAGATAAGGTAATTTTATCAAAAGGCGACTGTTTTTCACCGTATATCGCCCTTATTTCGCAAGAGATAAAATACAAAACGTACGAAGAAAAACCGCAAGACGAAGCGCTTGCGGAATTTTTATCCGAAAAAGTCGGGTGCGCCCTTATAGGCACGCAACGGGATATAGTTAGACTTAACAATAAAAATATCGAGTGCGACGTAAAATTCATAAGCGAGTTTTCCGACCTTTTCGGATTTATCGGGATAACGACGACGGATAAAGAAAAAGCAAAAAAGTGCGTGGAGTTTATAGAGTATTTACTTTCAGACGACGTACAAAAAAGACTTTCAAGCCTTTGTCTTTTTTCGCCGTATGTAAGTCCGTACGGTGCGGACGGATTTTTCGGGGTTGAAATACCCGAAATAAAATATTCTTCGTCCCCCTTTTTTTCAAGGGAAGAAATGAAGAAAATTGACGAAAAAGCAAAAAAGTTAAACTCTTTTTATGAAATAAAAAAGAGTCTAAAACACTTGTAAATAAAGACGAATTGTTGTAAAATAGGAGAGAACTTATGTTTGATGAAATAAGTTTACGTGCCATATCCGACGAGTTTTCGGTCGAAGCCAAAAAAAACGAGAACTTGGGACGGCGTTGCAGTTATAAAACGGGTGGCGAGGCCGACGTTTTGTTTTTGCCCGATACGACTGAAAAGTTAAAAGGGCTTATAGAAAAATTAAGAAAAGAAAATATCCCGTATTTTATCTTGGGCAGGGGTTCGAATTTACTCGTATCCGACGACGGTTTCAGGGGTGCGGTTTTATCAACCGAAAGACTTGATAAAATATCGGTTAAAGGAAAGATAATAACTTGCGAAGCGGGAGTGTATCTTCCCAAACTCATAGAAACCGCCCTATACAGCAGTTTAGGGGGACTCGAATTTTTAAGCGGAATACCTGCGTCGGTCGGCGGTGCGCTTACCATGAACGCCGGTTGCTTTGGCAAAAGTATAGGCGATTACGTTTCTTTCGTAATATCGGATAAGGGTATTTTCGCAAGAGATAATTGCGAGTTTTCTTATCGTCAAAGCAGATTTTTGAAAAACAAAGAAGCGGTATTGACGGCGTGTTTTAATCTCGAAAATATCGAGTGCGACCTATCCGAAGCGAAGATTGAATATTTCAAAAACTTACGAAAAGGGAAACAGCCCAAAGGAAAGTCGTCGGGTTGCGTTTTCAAAAACGACGGATACACCGCAGGCAAAGTCATAGAAGAAGTAGGACTTAAAGGATATAAAATCGGTGGGGCGAGAGTGTCCGAAAAGCACGGCAATTTTATTTTGGCGGACGACGACGCTAAAAGTAGCGACATAAAAAAACTTATCGATTTTATAAAAGAAAAAGTTTATAAAGAAAAGGGAATAACTTTAACCGAAGAAATAGAGTATTTAGGCGTATTTAATGAAAATAACGACTGATTTGCACACTCACACCGTTTATTCTCACGGCGTTGGGACAATAGAAGAGAACGCATTATCGGCAAAGGAAAAGGGTATCGAAACGATAGGTATTACCGACCACGGATTTTCGCACCCTGCCTTTGGTATGCGCAGAAGAAAAATTCAAGAGATGAGAGAGCATTGCAACTTTGCCGAAGAACAAACGGGAGTTAAGGTGCTACTCGGAATAGAGTCTAATCTCCGTGGCGAAAAAGGTAAAATCGACGTCGAAGAAAGGGACTACGATAAACTCGATTTAATTTTAGCCGGCGTTCACAGATTTATTAAATACACGAGTATAGGCGATTTAACGAGATTACTCGGTCAAAACGTTTTGTATAGCGTTTTGAACAGTTCTCCGTCGGACAGGCTTATAAAGTACAATACGAGTTGTTATATAAACGCAGTTAAAAGCAATCCTATCGACGTTTTGACGCACGTCGGATATTTATGTTTTTGCGACCCTGTAGAGATTGCAAAAGTTTGTGCCGATTACGGAACGTATATAGAGATTAACACCAAAAAAACGCATATGGACGACGAAACGTGGCGAAAGGTCATAGATACGGGAGTAAATTTCGTTATCGACAGCGACGCACACACGGTTGACAGAATAGGGGATATCCGCCTTGCCGAAGAACTTATAAAAAGGGTAGATTTTCCTATGGACAGGATACACAATATCGACGGTAAAAAACCCGACCTTCGATTTACGAGATACAAAAAAGAACACGGGTATTTATGAACTACACCGAGAAAGTAAAGTCCGAACTTATATCGGTTAAAAATCTTTCCGTGCCTTGTAAAGTCGCCGAACTCTCGGCGTTTATAAAGACGGCGGGAAGCATAGTGTCGGCGGGCGGAAATTACGGGTTTGAAACTTCGTCCGAAAGTAAAGACACCGCATTATACTTCAAAAATATATTACAAGACGTTTACGGCGAAGACGTCAAAATCAGGACGGACGGCGAAAGCAACAAAAAGCAAAAGACGGTTTTAACGGCGCTGTCGAAAAGTTCCGTAAATATTTTAGTAGAAACGGGAATAATCGACTTATCTGCAAGCGGAATAGATATTAAACTCGATTTGGACTTTGATATAATCGAAGGGGACGACGAGAAAGCGTCGTATATCCGTGGTGCGTTTTTAGGTTGCGGAAGTGCGACCGTTCCGAAGACCGACGGCAGTTCGTCAACGGGGTATCACGTCGAATTTAACTTTTCAAATTACCGTATGGCGACCGACTTTTGCGAACTTTTAAGCGAAGTTTATTTAATGCCGAAACTCGTCGAGAGAAAGGGAAATTACGTCGTGTATATAAAGACGGTTGACGAGATTGCGGATTTGCTTGCGATAATGGGCGCTAATAAAAGCGTGCTTTATTTAGAAGAAGTAGTCGTCGAAAAGGATATGAACAACAACTTTAACAGAAAGTTGAATTGTGAAATGGGGAATATGTCCAAGCAGATGGACGCTTCGGCGAAAATGCTTTACTCTATCGAGAAGATAGAAAATATCGTCGGGCTTGAAACTCTGCCACCGCAAATAAAGGAAACGGCGATAGCGAGAAGGGAATACAAAGAACTCTCCCTGTCCGCACTTGCCGAAAAGTTAAATATAACTAAAAGTTGTTTAAGCCACAGACTTAAAAAAATAACGGCGAT
>JAZRYO010000124.1:0-2373 GCA_045600785.1 Christensenellaceae bacterium
ACCGATAAAATTCTCAACGTAGTAATTCCTTACGGAAGCAAAAGCGCATATAAAAACATTTACGAATTTAAGGCTTTTTTATCCCACGTGCCTATTGAAAATAAAGACGATAAAATAAAGGCGGTAGGATACATAACATTAAAAACTAACGACGGAATTGAAACGACGTTTTATACTGACGTTTTCGAAAAGTCGTATAATGGGACTAATAACAATGACTAATATTTTTGATATAACGACGCTTGGTGCGGTTGCGGACGGAAAAACCGATTGCACTATGGCAATTCAAAAGGCTATCGATATAGCAGAAAAACTTCAAGGCGAAGTATTTATTCCAAGTGGAGAATACTTGACCGGAAAACTTTATTTAAGACCATACGTTAAAATTTCGGGTATCAACACCCGTTCTTATAGAAATAACGGTGGTTCTATATTGAAATTAAACGACGAAAAAGTTAACTGTATGCTTGATTTATCCGTTGCATACGGTTGTCACATAGAAGGAATTTGTTTAGACGGCGGTTGTCTCGGCGAAAATATTCATGGAATTTTAACCGATAGAGAAGACGATGCCGAACTTCAAGAAGAAGATTCTTTTGTGATAGATAACGTAAAGATTTCTAATTTCTCGGGCGACGGATTGCATTTGCAAAGAATTTGGTGTTTTTCCCTTCGCCACTCTATGATTTATAAAAACCGTGGCAACGGACTTTACGTCTTCGGTTGGGACGGTTTTATCATCGATAACTGGTTTTCGTATAACGAAGGTGCGGGAGTTTACAGCGATAAAGAAATTAGTGCTGTACTTTTTAACGCAAATAGAGTAGAATGGAATAAGGTGGCAGGGTTTAAGTTTATAAATCCTATATCCGTAAACATCGTAGGTAATGCTTTCGACGCATCCGGTGGTCCGGGACTTGACCTTAAAAACGATAAAGGTCAAAGGGCGATAAATATGACTGTAACGGGAAATTCGTTTAGCCGTAGCGGACTTATTTGTAATAGGAACGAACATAGCGGAAAAGAGTGCCATTTACATATTGAAAGGGGTATGAATTTAGTCGTTATCGGCAACGTATTCTACGAAGGGTTTGACGATAACGGAAATAGAGAATATCTATCTCCCAAAGCCGCACTCGTTATTAAAAAACTCGAAAACTGTACGATTAAAGACAACATTTTCGATAAGAGTGCAACCGAACAAATTATTGAAGATTACGGAGAACATTTGGCAGGGAACATTATTCAGATTTTCGGCAATGCAAGACCGAAAGCCGACGGATATCTATTCCCTTTCTTTGACGACTAAAATAATTTTGCAAATAAGGAAATAATTATGTTTAATGCAAAATTCATAAAAACTGACGACGAATTTAATCCAAAATATTTGGGACAAGTATCCGCAAATGCTTTTAGAAGGCGTTTTACACTTTCAAGAACTAAAAACGCTAAACTTTATTTTTGCGGACTCGGATACGGCTACGTTTATATTAATGGCAAAGCCGTATCAAAAGACCTTTTTATTTCGCCTGTCAGTAAGTATGACAAACTCGTTTGGTACAATGTTTACGACGTTTCTCGCCTTTTGAAAAAAGGCGAGAACGTAATTGCCGTAATGTTGGGGAACGGGTTTTTTAATGAGAATTTTCCGTCCACTTGGAGTAATAACGAAGCACCGTTTAGAGATAATCCAAAATTCGCATTGAGTTTACTCGTTGACGGCGTAAACGTTTTGGAAACCGACGAAAAATTTTTAACAAATAAAGACACTTTTGTCGTTCACAATGAACTCCGTTCGGGTGAGATTTTCGATGCAAGACTATACGACGAAAAATGGAAGACTATTGGATTTGACGATAGCAAATGGCATAGTGCCGTTATCGACAAAAGCGGGTTTAATCCATCTCGTATGGAAGTAAAATGCGAACCGATAAGAGAAGTTGATAAACTCTCGTTTAAGTCTTGTCAAAAAACCGAAAAAGGTTATTTAATCGACTTCGGCATAAACTTTTCGGGATATTTAGAAGTAAAAATCAACGAAAAAGAAGGAACGGTCGTTTCTTTTTCTCACGCTGAAGAAACCGACGGTAAAGGCAACTTGAAGTTAAACGGATTAGATATTTTATATCCGACCGTAGATTTTCAAGTGGATAAATTTATTTGCGGAAGTAAGCCTATAAAATGGTCGCCGAAGTTTACCTATCACGGTTTTAGATACGTTTTGGTAGAAGGACTATCCAAACCGCCGAGAAAGGACGAGATTAAAGGCGTTGTCGTTCATCAAAAAGTGGAAAGGAACGCCGATTTTAACTGTTCGTACGACTTATTCAATAAAATATATATCGCAGGGATAAGGTCGGTGCAGTCGAATAT
>JAZRYO010000125.1:0-6618 GCA_045600785.1 Christensenellaceae bacterium
TAAACCGTCGAAATTTTTATCTTGGGTGTAGCGTTTATTAAAAAGCATTGCGGATAAAACGAGTCTTTCGGCGTTTGCCATTTTATCAACGCTTTCTTTTTCTCTAACACCGACCGTTTCTTTTATCTCCGGTTTATCGGCTACCACTCCGCCCTTTTCAATATCTCGTTTTAAGGCTTCGAAAGTCGTTCCCGTTAAGTTTCCTAACTTTTTAAGCAAGTCTTCTTTTATGCTTTCCGATTGAACGGTAGATATAACTTTAAGCGCTTCTAATATGTATTTTCGTTTACTCGACGCATCTTCCAAATTATATCCGTCTTTCAAAATTTTAAGTTTGAAATCGATAAGCGGTAGAGAGTTTTTCAAAAGTTCGTAGTATTTTTCCGCACCGAATTTTTTAATTACGTCGTCGGGGTCTAAACCGTCGGGAAGAGAAACGACTTTAACTTCGAGTCCCGCATTTTCCAAAAGTTCAAGTCCCCTAACCGTCGCTTTTTGTCCTGCGCTGTCGCCGTCATAACTTATATATACGGTGTCGGTAAACCGTTTAAGCATTTTGGCTTGTTCGGTAGTTAACGACGTTCCCATCGATGCAACGACGTTTCTAAACCCTGCGTTATATAGCGATATGGTATCCATATACCCTTCTACCATAATTACCGAGTCGATGCCGTTTAAGTTCTTCTCTTTTTTCAAATTATTGATATTGTATAGCGTTCTGTTTTTAACGAACAGTTCGGTTTCTTGCGTGTTTTTATATTTCGCAAACGTCGGTTTTTTTTCGAGTAGTCGTCCACCGAAAGCAATGACGTTTCCGAGATTGTTTATAATCGGAATAATAAGTCTGCCGTAAAGTGCGTCGAAAAGATAAGTCCTTCCTTTATCGTTCGTCTTTTTTTGACATACTCCGCACTTTAACATTTCGTCTTCATTGTAGCCCTTTGCTTTAAGGTGGTCAACGAGAGAAAACATATCGAGTGATGCGCCTATTCCGAAAGAACGCACCGTTTTATTGTCTATCCCACGACCGAGTAAATACTCTCTATGTAATTTTGCGTCGTCCGACGATAAATTATGAACGTAAAATAGCGCAGTATCTTTCATAAGTTGCAAAAGCCTGTCCCGTGCGGAACGTTCTTTGGCGACTTCTTTATAATCTCTATCGTCGTCGGGAAGTGGAATACCCGCCCTTTCGGCTAAAAATCTTACCGCACCTATATAGTCGAGATTTTCCATTGTCATTACGAAAGTTATAACGTCTCCGCCCTTTCCGCAACCGAAGCATTTGAAAAACTGCCCCGATTCGTTTACCGTAAACGAAGGGGTTTTTTCAGAGTGTCCGGGTAGCGGACAACACGCCCAATGGTTGTTGCCACGGCGTTTTAGAACGCAGTATTTAGATACTACGTCCACTATTCCGTTTTTCTCTTTCAATTCTTCAATGAATTTCTCGTCAAATGCCATTATCTCAATAAAAAGTTTTTAGGTATAAATATTTGTTCGAAAGTAAAGACGGCGTATCTGTCCGTCATAGACGATATGTAGTCGGATATTACCGTATCCAAATCGTATTTTTTTAGTAGTCCTTTATAAAAGTCGGGTAGCATATCGGGGGATTTTTTGAATTTTTGATACATTGCGGAAATCATTTCTTCCGCACGCCCTTCTTCTCCCCTTGCAAGTTCGTTTGAATAAACCCTTTCGAACATAAAATCTCTAACGCTATCCGATGCCCACTCCGTTTCTTCGTCCATCTTGACGTCGTGAGAGTCTTTCGAACACTCGTATATCGATTTTATCATATTGTTTATTCTATCCCTACTCGATACTCCCAAAATTTTCATTTCTTTTTTTGGAAGGTCTTTTTCGGTTATTATTTTAGCACGGATTGCGTCGTCGATATCGTGGTTTAAGTAGGCTATTCTATCGGCAAGCGACACCGCTTTGCCTTCGTGAGTTTTGGGTTTTCCCGACTTTTTATGTTCCACTATTCCGTTGCGAACTTCAAACGTTAAGTTTAAGCCTTCGCCGTCGTTTTCCAAAACGTCAACGACTCTTAAAGACTGTTCGTTATGTTCAAAACCGTTTGGGTTTAATTTTGATAAAATTCTTTCTCCCGAATGACCAAACGGGGTATGTCCCAAATCGTGTCCGAGTGCAATCGCTTCGGCTAAATCTTCGTTTAAGTCTAAACATCTCGCTATTGAACGGGATATTTGCGCAACGTCCAAAGTGTGAGTAAGTCTTGTCATATAGTGGTCGCCTTCGGGCGAAAAGAAAACTTGCGTTTTGTTTTTTAATCTTCTAAACGCTTTCGAGTAAATTATTCTGTCCCTATCACGCTGAAATTCGGTACGCATAGGACAAGGCTCTTCTTTTTTCGCCCTACCCAAAGTGTTTTCCGACTTCATTGCGTATTTCGACAAAAACATATTTTCTTTTTTTATCGTCGTTTCTTTCATACTCTCTATAATAATTATACTGCAAAAAAGGGTTAAAACCCTTTTTTATTTTATATAATTTCTCCGCCGTTTATATTTAATACTTCGCCGGTAATAAATTCGTTTTCGGCAATGAATAAAACCGCTTTCGCAACTTCTTCGGGAGTGCCTATTCTTTTAAGCGGTATTTCGCTAATCGCTTCCACCCTGTCTTTCCCGACGATATTATTATTCATTTTCGTATCGATAAATCCGGGAGCTACTGCATTTACTCTTATTTTGCTTTCGGCATACTCTTTTGCAAGAGATTTCGTAAGTCCTATAACCGCAAATTTACTCGCCGAATAGACCGCTTCGCACGACGCACCCGTTATTCCCCACATCGAAGACAAGTTGACTATACTTCCGCCACCCGTTCTTATCATTTTTTGAATAACGCATTTCGTCGTATTGAAAACCCCTTTGACGTTGACCGAAAAACACATATCGAATTCGTCGTCTTTGACGTCTAAAACGGTTTTTATGGGTAAACATATTCCGTGCACATTTACAAGGACGTCGATTTTCCCTGCTTTTTTAGAAAATTCTTCGACGGCTTTTTCGGTTTCGTCAAATTTAGAAACATCAAATTTTAAGGGGATAGCGTTTATTTCTTTTGCAAATTCTACGCCGTCGGTTTGATTATAGCATACGCCGACCAAATACCCTGCCTTATAAAATTCTTCGCAAACCGCTTTGCCTATACCACCGCTTGCACCCGTGATTATCGCTGTTTTCATAGTTCTCCTATCCACTTGGCAAATAAACAAAAAGGCGGAGATTTTTGTCTCCGCCAAGTAAGATTATTTCTTAACTCTTTCCATGTATTCGCCGGTACGAGTATCGACTCTAATCGTCTCGCCTTCGTTTACGAACATAGGTACTTGAATTTCAACGCCGGTTTCGAGTTTTGCTCTCTTCGTTGCGTTGGTAGCGGTATTTCCCGCAACGCCGGGTTCGGACTCGACTATCAAAAGTTCAACGAAGTTTTCGCAATCTACCGAGAAAGCCTTGCCTTTATAGAACTTAACGGTTACTGGGTCGTTTTCCTTAATCCATTGTAAAGCGTCTTCGACTTGGTCGTGTTCAAGTGGTTCCATATTGTACTCTTCGTCCATAAAATAATAGAACTCGCCGTCGTTATACGAATAAGTCATTTTCTTCGTTTCGATTACTGCGTTTTCGAATTTTTCGGTGGGGTTAAAAGTTACTTGTAAAACCTTTCCGTCAACTACGTTTTTAAGCGTCGTTCTTACGAAAGCCGCTCCCTTTCCGGGTTTAACGTGTAAAAAGTCGACTACCGTCCAAACCTTTCCGTCGTATTCGATTGTGACACCTTTTCTTAAATCGCCTGCATATACCATAAATTTGCTCCTTAAAATTTATCCTGTTAAAATTTTTTTCTTTTTATTTTTCCGTCAAGCCCTATAATTACCAACGACTTATCGTCTTTCATAAAGGACTTGCATTTACCGTTTTTCAAATAACAACTGTCTTCTATTCTAACGCCTAACTTACCGTCTAGATATACGCCCGGTTCGTTAGAAAAAACTTCGTTGTCTTTAAGTACCGCTTCGCTTCTCGGGGAAAGGTTCGGAAATTCGTGAATGTGTACCCCTATTCCGTGTCCCAAAGAGTGAGTAAAATATTTGCCGTAGCCGAATTTTTCAAGTTCGTCTCTCGCAATCTTATCGGCTTCTTTTCCGGTCATACCCGCTTTTATGTTTGCACCCGCTTTTTTATGCGCCGATAAAACTGCACCGTAGACTTTCAAAAACTCGTCGTCCGGTTGACCGAAAAACATTGTTCTCGTCATATCCGAACAGTAGCCTTTATACAAACACCCGAAATCCATTAAGATACAAGTGTTCTTTTTAAGTTTAGTATCACCCGTTTCGTGATGGGGAACGGATGCATTTTCGCCGAACGCTATTATCGTGTCGAACGAAGTTCCGCTCGCTCCGAGTTTTTTGAAGTTAAACTCCAAGACGCTCGCAAGATAACTTTCGGTTATCCCTTCTTTTATCGAAGGAAGCGTATCAAGCCACGCCTTTTCGGCTATGTCGCACGCTTTACGGATATTTTTCAATTCTTCCGCCGACTTAACTTCCGCCATAGATTTCAATTCTTCGGAAATATCGACGAATTTATATTTGGTCTTTTTAAGCCTTTCGTATTCGGCAACCGTCGTAGTGTTAAAATCTATGCCGACCGTCTTAGCCTTTTCTCTTTCGCATTCTTCCTTGAAAAAGGTCAAGTCCGAACCGAGTACGACGTTTATCCCTTTCTTTTCGAGTTTTTTAGCGGCGTAGATGTACCTACTGTCAACTACGAAACTTATTCTTTTTTTACTTATAACGACGTATCCGTCGGTACTGTAAAAGCCTAAAAAATATAATCTTTCTTTGTCGTTCGTTATTAACGCAACGTCGTAAGGCGTAAACTCCATACTTTTACTCCAAAATACTGTAAAATTATACCATATATAAGGTATAATAGTCAATACTTTTAGTCAAATTATTCTTTTCCGTCGTAAAAACTCTTCGTTTTAAGCGCTCTTTGTATTTGTTCTTTTTGCAACTTGTCGAGTTCTTTTTTATACCTTTCCGATTTTTTAATCATATTCTTTTTGAAAACGGTAAACCAAAGCACCGTTAAAACGACCAAAACGCCATATAAACTCGACCAAATAACAAACCAAGTAAGACTTAAAAATTCTTCGCCCGTTTGCAAACAAAATACCGTAAGCATAAGTGCGTATGCGATAGTTAAAAGTATCATTGAAAATTTAACCGAAAAGTTTATCGCCTTAACGCCGTCTTTAAGTTTTGTTATACTCGTCGCATAAAACTGCCTTGCGCCGAGTTTTCTTATCTTTGCGTCTTCTTTGTTCGTCGATATTTTTTTGTCCTTAAATTCGTCTCTTATCATACGTTTATCTCCTTTCTAATATCTTTTGTAAAAACTCGCCCGTAAAACTTCCTTTAACGCAAGCGACCTTCTCGGGTGTTCCTTCGGCAACTACCGTTCCGCCACCGTCTCCGCCTTCCGGCCCTAAATCGACGATATAGTCGGCAACCTTGATAACGTCCAAATTGTGTTCGATAACTATTACGGTGTTTCCCGAATTACAAAGTCGGTTTAATATCGAAATAAGTTTATCCACGTCATACGAGTGAAGCCCCGTAGTCGGCTCGTCCAAAACGTACAACGTCCTACCCGTCGAACGCTTCGAAAGTTCGGTCGCAAGTTTAACCCTTTGCGCTTCTCCGCCCGATAAAGTCGTCGAAGACTGACCGAGTTTTATATATCCGAGTCCTACTTCTTGTAAGGTTTTTATCTTGTTGTATATTCTCGGTATGTTTTCAAAATACTCGACGGCTTCGTCCACCGTCATATCCAAAACTTCGGAAATGTTTTTGCCTTTGTATTTTACTTCTAAAGTTTCGAAGTTGTATCTCTTGCCTTTACATACTTCGCAAGGAACGAACACGTCGGGTAAAAAGTGCATTTCGATTTTTATTATGCCGTCGCCTTCGCATCTTTCACATCTTCCGCCGGGAACGTTAAACGAAAATCTACCCGCTTTATACCCCCTTTCTTTTGAATCGTTAGTCATTGCGAAAAGTTCTCTTATCGCCGTAAATACCCCCGTATAAGTTGCAGGATTGCTTCTAGGCGTCTTTCCTATCGGCGACTGGTCGATGGATATCACGTTGTCGAAATACTCTATGCCTTCTATTTTATCACAGTTGCCGAAAACCATTTTGGTACGATTTAATTCGTTAGACAATACGGGTAGCATAACTTCGTTTACAAGCGAACTTTTACCGCTTCCCGATACTCCCGTTACGGCGGTCAAAAGCCCGACTGGAAATTTGACGTCAACGTTTTTCAAGTTGTTTTGTTTTGCACCGAAAATCTTTAACCATTTATCGCTCGGCATACGCCTTACCATAGGTATTTCGATTTTTCTTCTGCCCGATAAATAGTCGCCCGTTATCGAACGGGGTTCGTTCATAATATCCGCAACGCTTCCCGTTGCGACGATTTCCCCACCGAAAACGCCCGCTTTCGGACCTATATCGACGATAAAATCCGCCGTCCGCATAGTGTCTTCGTCGTGTTCGACGACAAT
>JAZRYO010000126.1:0-4974 GCA_045600785.1 Christensenellaceae bacterium
AGAATTACACTAAAATTTCGGGCGGATATTTTATCCGCCTTTAACGTATATGAAAGAAAAAGAGATAGAAAAATTATTGATAGAAAAGGGTGCGAGTTTAGTCGGATTTTCCGACATTAAAACAAGTCCTATTAAAAATCAAGACGGTTTACGGTATGCGCTAACGATAGCGGTAAAACTTTCCGACGCCGTCTTGCGTTCGATAGAAAACAGACCGTCAATATCCTATTTTCAGCACTATAGGGCGGTTAACGCCAAATTAGACCAACTTGCGTTAGACGTTGTTTACTATATCGAAAATCAAGGATATAACGCTTTTCCGATAGCGGCGTCGCAATCGACGAGCGACGATAAGCAAGCGTATAAAGGAATTTTTCCGCATAAGACGGGAGCGGTATTATCGGGTATAGGATATATAGGCAAAAGCGGACTTCTACTCACCGAAGAATACGGTTCGAAAATAAGACTTTGCACGGTTTTAACCGATATGCCGTTAAGCCCTCTTCGTGAAAAAATAATAAATGGTTGCGGTGATTGTGAGATTTGCAAAAACGCTTGTCCCGCAGGTGCGATTTACGGCGTTAATTATAAAGAAGGTATGCAAAGGGACGACTTGTTTTCCGCCGAGAAGTGTTCTAACCATATGAAGACGTACAAAGACGTCGGTAGGGGTTCGGTTTGCGGTATTTGTATTAAAGTATGTCCGAAAAATAAATTGAATTAAAGAATAAATAATCCTTCCGCAGTCGATAATGAAACGGGAGGATTTTTATGAGTAGAACGAAAAAGAAACACCCCGTCAAAAAAATGACGGACGTAGATTACGAAAATTATATTATGTCCTTGAAAGACGAAAGACCGACGAAGGTAATTATACCTAAAGAAGATGAAAAATAGTTTAGTGATAGAAAAGTGTTGATTTTGTGAAAGAAAAGTAGTATAATTTATGGAAGAACAAAAGAGGTTTATTATGTTGGAAATTATTGAAGCGGTAAGTAGAAAAGATATAAGGGACTTTGCTACTTTTCCGTTAAGGTTATACGATAAAAGTCCCTATTACGTTCCGTCGTTTACTTTGGACGAATTGAACGTTAAAAACGAAAAGAAGAATCCGTCGGCAAAAGGCTGTTTGGTAAAGTGCTTTCTTGCTAAAAAAGACGGCAAGACAGTTGGTCGTATAGCGGGAATAATAGTAAATGCAAGCAACGAGAAATTCAACGAAAAGCATATCCGTTTTTCGAGATTTGACTTTATCAATGACGTTGAAGTTTGTAAAGCGCTTTTAGACGCCGTGATTAAAATGGGAAAAGAAAACGGTATGGATACCGTTGAAGGTCCGTGGGGTTTTAACGATACGGATAGAGAAGGTATGCTTACCTTCGGATTTGACGAAATGGCGACCTACGCTACTAACTACAACTATTCGTACTATCCAGAGATTATGGAAAAACTCGGATATGAAAAGCAAAGCGAGTGGGTAGAATTCAGATTACATATGGGCAATAGCGTTGACCCAAGGTACACCAAACTTGCCGAAATGGTCAAACAACGCAAACATTTAAGGGACGTTTGCGAAACGATGTCCACCAGGGCGGTTTGCAAAAAATACGGCGAAGGATTTTTCGAGTGCTTTAACAAGGCGTATGGCGACCTTGATAACTATATAGAAATTAAAGGCGACACGAAAAAACAAATTCTTTCGCAGTTTGCGACTTCGGTCAATAAAAGATATGCGTCGGTAATAGTTGACGAAAACGATAAAGTAGTCGCTTTCGGCGTCGCTATTCCGTCGATTAACAGAGTTTTGAATAAGTGCAAAGGAAGTTATCTCAAAGGTGCGTTCGGACTATTAAGAGAGATTAAAAAACCGCACGGATTAGAACTTGCCTTAATCGGCGTTTTGCCCGAGTGGAGAATTTCGGGCGTCAACGCAATGATTATCGACAGAATTTGGAGAAACGTTATCGAAGACGGTGTTGAAGACGTAGTTACCGATCCCGAACTTACGTCTAACCACAATATAATTTCTCAATGGAAATATATCGACCACGATTTAATCAGACGCAGACAGACGTATTTTAAGAAAATTTAACGGATAAAAGCCGTTTGGTGCGCCCCGAAAGTTTTGCACTTTCGGGGCGCATTTTTTTAGCAAAATCATTTCAAAAACTTGTCTTTTCGATTTTTTTATGTTAAAATAATAATATTATTTTATTGTGGAGAAAACTGCAATGCGTAAAAGATTACAAATAAAACAATTATTTGAAAAAAAAGAAGAATTTCAAGATAAGACCGTATGCGTAATGGGTTGGGCGAGAACTATTAGAGACTCCAAGGCGTTCGGCTTTATCGAACTTAACGACGGAAGTTGTTTCAAAAATCTTCAAGTCGTATTCGAAAGAGAAGTTTTAGACAACTACGACGAGATAGCAAAGTCAAACGTCGGTTCTTCGTTTGTTGTAGAAGGGAAGGTTTGTTTAACGCCCGAAGCCAAACAACCTTTGGAAATCAAAGCGACGAGCGTTAAAGTAGAAGGCACTTCCACGCCCGACTATCCTTTACAAAAGAAAAGACACTCTTTGGAGTATTTAAGAGAAATAGCATATCTTCGTCCGAGAACGAACACGTTTAGTGCCGTTTTCCGTATCAGAAGCGAAGCGGCGTTTGCGATACACAAATTTTTCAACGATAGGGGATTCGTTTACGTTCACACTCCGCTTATCACGGGAAGCGACTGCGAAGGTGCAGGCGCAATGTTCCAAGTGACGACTTTGGATATAGGAAACGCACCGAAAACCGAAAGCGGTAAAGTAAACTACGGCGAAGACTTTTTCGGCAAGCCCGCAAACTTGACGGTATCGGGTCAACTTTCCGCCGAAGCGTACGCAATGGCTTTCGGAAACGTTTATACTTTCGGACCTACGTTTAGAGCCGAAAGGTCAAACACGGCAAGACACGCCGCAGAATTTTGGATGATAGAACCCGAAATGGCGTTCGCCGATTTAACCGACGATATGGAAATTGCCGAAGCAATGGTAAAGTTTATAATAAATCACGTTTTGGAAACTTGCCAAAGCGAACTCGAATTTTTGAATAACTTTGTCGATAACGGTTTACTCGACAGACTTCACAACGTCGTATCCAACGACTTTGTAAGGCTTACCTATACCGAAGCGATAAAGATATTAGAACCTATAAAGGACAAGTTCGAATATCCTATATTTTGGGGTTGCGACCTTCAAAGCGAACACGAGAGATATATCACCGAACAAGTATATAAAAAGCCGGTATTTTTAACCGACTACCCGAAGGAAATAAAATCTTTCTATATGCGTCTTAACGACGACGGTAAGACGGTTGCCGCTTCCGACCTTTTAGTTCCCGGAATAGGTGAGTTGATAGGCGGAAGTCAAAGAGAAGAGAGAGAAGAAGTTTTACTTCAAAGAATGCACGAGTTAGGACTTAAACCCGAAGATTACGACTGGTATATAAACTTGCGTAAATACGGTGGAACGACTCACTCGGGATTCGGACTCGGTTTTGAAAGAATGATTATGTATTTAACGGGAATTGCGAATATAAGAGACGTTATCCCTTTCCCGAGAACTGTCAACAATTTAGATTATTAAGGAGTAGATTATGAAAATAATCGTCGACGCATACGGCGGAGACCATAGTCCCGACGAGATAGTCAAAGGCACGTTGCTTGCATTAAAAGAGCAAGACGGGTTCGACGTCGTTTTAGTCGGGATAGAAGATAAAATAAACGAATTACTTTCTAAAGAAGATTACGATAAAAAAAGAGTATCGGTCGTCGGTGCAAGCGAAGTAATAACTTGCGACGATACGCCTACCGAAGCGATAAGGACGAAACCCGATTCGTCGATAGTAAAGGGCGTTAAACTTTTAAGAGAAGACGAAGACGCAAAAGCGTTCGTATCGGCAGGTTCTACGGGTGCGGTTTTAACTGCTGCGGTTTTGCTTTCCAAAAGAATAAGGGGAGTTATCCGTCCCGCATTATCGCCTATTCTTCCGACCATAACGGGCGGAGAAGTAATACTCGTCGATTGTGGAGCGAACGTTGACTGTAAACCCCAAAATCTCTTACAATTCGCAGTTATGGGCAGTACGTATATGAAAGAGATAAAGGGTATAAAAAACCCAAAAGTCGCATTGCTTTCAAACGGAGTCGAAGACAAGAAGGGTTGCGCTTTAACGCACGAAGCGTTTGACCTTTTGAAAAACGCAAAGGGAATAAACTTCGTCGGAAATATGGAAGCGAGAGAAATTTTGTCGGGCGATTACGACGTTATCGTTGCCGACGGATTTTACGGAAACATTGCGCTTAAAAGCATAGAAGGTGCGGTAAAGTCGGTAGTTTATTATCTTAAAAAAGAGATAAAATCTTCAACTCTTGCAAAAATCGGCTATCCGTTTATGAAAGGTGCGCTTGGCAATTTGAAAAACACTCTCGATTACAATAAGCGTGGCGGGGCGGTTTTACTCGGTATGGAAAAGGTAATAATAAAAGGACACGGGTCGTCAAAAGCCGAAGCCTTCAAAAACACCGTACTTCAAGCATACAACAACTCGTCGCTTAATTTAAGCGAGCAGATAAAAAATAATTTAGATTTGGCAAGCGGAGTGGAACAATGATTTTCGACGTGGCGGAAAGTCAAGAAAAAATAGGTTATAAATTTAAGCACGTCGAACTTTTAAGACAATGCTTTACTCACGCATCTTATTCCAACGAGCACGGCAGTAAGAAAAACAACGAGCGTATGGAGTTTTACGGCGACGCAATTTTAGAGTTCGTCATAACAGAATATTTATTCCAAAAATTTCCAAATGCCGACGAAGGAAAGTTGACTGAATACCGTCAAGCGATAGTATCACGTCAGCCCTTATCCGACGCCGTTTGTAAACTCGGTTTAACCGATAATATGTTATTCGGCGAAGGGGAGAAGAACAACG
>JAZRYO010000127.1:0-2638 GCA_045600785.1 Christensenellaceae bacterium
CTCACGACGATTTGCTTTTCTTCAGTTCACTCGGTAAGGTTTATAGGATAAAGGGCTACGAAGTTCCCGAAGCGCAAAAGGGTGCAAGGGGCAGGGCGATAGTCAACCTTATCCAAGTAGATAACGGCGAGAGAATAACGGCGGTTATACCTAAAAAAGAAGTTATTGAAGAAACTTCGGAAGGCGAAGAAAACGCAGTCGTATCGACCGAAACGACCGCATCAAAAGAAAATTCGCAAGACGGCTACATTATGATGGCGACCAAGAACGGACTTATCAAAAAGACTGCGGTATCCGAATTCGATTCGATTAGAAAGAGCGGTAAGATAGCGATAAGTTTAGTCGAAGGCGACGAACTTATAGCAGTACACTTCACGAGTGGAAACGACGAGATTTTAATCGGTTCGCACGAAGGTAAATGTATAAGATTTAGCGAAAGCGACGTAAGACCGATGGGCAGAGATACCCAAGGCGTAAGGTCTATGGACTTAAATAAAGGCGACTTCGTAATAGATATGTCGGTAATAAGACCTAACGATACGGTAATAACCGTTTCGTCGAAGGGATTCGGCAAGCGCAGTTCGATAGAAGAGTATAGACTTCAAACGAGAGCGGGTAAAGGTATTAAAGCCGGCGTATTTAACGACCAAACGGGATTTTTAGTAGGAATTAAACCCGTATGCGAAGGCGAAGATATTATGATGATATCGGATAGCGGTATCGCAATAAGGACTATGGTCGACGAGATTTCGCTTATCGGCAGAGATACCAAGGGCGTCAAGGTAATGAGAGTTGACGATGCGTCGATAGCGACGGTTGCAATCGCACCTCACCAAGACGAAGAAGAATACGACGAAGAATCTGAAGAAGAAAGCGAAGAATAATAAGACGTAATTTATGGGCGGTTAGGTTAAACCGCCCATAAACTTAAAGGGAATATGGAAGATTATATCAAACAACTTAACGAAGAACAAATAAATCCCGTTTTAGACACCGAAGGTGCGGTTTTGGTAATCGCAGGTGCTGGTAGCGGAAAAACGAGAGTTTTAACTTCAAGAATTGCGCATATTATTTTGGATAAAGGGGTACTTCCCGAACGTTGTCTTGCTATAACTTTCACCAACAAAGCGGCGGACGAAATGAAAGAAAGACTATCGACGATGGTCGGCGACATATCGGATATGTGGGTATGCACTATTCACTCGATGTGCGTTAAAATTTTAAGGACTTCGGCAAAAAAGATAGGCTATAACACCGATTTTACTATATATTCGGACGTTGAAAAAGAAAGAGTACTTAAAAACGTTATAAACGGGTTTGGCTACGACGTCGACAGATACTTAAAAAATGCGAAAAATTATCTCTCGCAAATGAAAAACAAAAACTTATATTTAGACGAGTGGATAGACGTAAATTCGAGGCTTTCGGATATTCAAGAATATTCACGCATTATGCGAGAATACGAAAAGGAACTTAAAAAGAGTAATTCTTTCGACTTTGACGATTTACTCGTTTATACTTACCGTCTACTTGCCGAAAATAAAGACGAACTTCAATATTTTTCAAATAAGTTCGAGTATATCCACGTTGACGAATTTCAAGACACGAACGCAGTGCAATACGACATAATTAAACTTTTATCGACCGTTCACGGCAATATTTTCGTCGTCGGCGACGACGACCAAAGTATATACGGCTGGCGTGGTGCGGAGATAAAAAACATACTGAATTTTCCCAAGGAATTTAGGGGCGCAAAGGTATATAAACTCGAAAGGAACTACCGTTCGACCAAAAAAATTCTCGATTTGGCGAACACGATAATAGCGAATAATACCGAGAGAAACGACAAAGTTTTATGGACGGAAAACGACGACGGCGCAAAGATAGAAACTTACGTTGCCGACGACGAAGGAAGCGAAGCGCAATATACCGCAATACAAATCAAAAACCTTATTCAAAGGGGATATAATCTTTCCGACTTTGCCGTTTTAATGCGTCTTAATGCGCTTTCCCGTTCTTACGAACAAGAATTTATGAAGTACGGACTTGCCTGTAAGGTTTACGGCGGTTTTAAGTTTTTCGAAAGAAAGGAAATCAAAGATTTAACCGCATATCTTCGGATACTTTGTAATCCTTTGGACAACGACGCAATACTTCGTGCAATCAACGTTCCCAAAAGGGGAATAGGCGATAAATCGATAGAAAAATTAAAAGAATACGCCGATAAAAACGGATTTTCTCTTTTCGACGCAGTTATGGACTGCGATAAATTAGACTTAAATTCTTCGGCGATACAAAAGATAGTTTTATTTAAGGAACTAATAACTAAACTCATAATCGAAAAGGAAACGTTTTCGCTTTCCGATTTGGTAAAGTCGGTAATAAAAAGGAGCGACTTTTTAAGTTGCTTTATCGAGCCTACGCCCGAAAACGAAGATAAAAAGAGAAATATCGACGAATTTTTGGCGTCGGTTGAAGACTTTGAAAAACATAATCAAAACTCGTCGCTTAACGAATACTTAAACTCGATAACTTTAAGTTCGGATACCGACGAGATAAACGAAGGCGACTATATAACGATAGCGACTATACACTCGGTTAAAGGACTCGAATATAAATGCGTATTTATTTGCGGACT
>JAZRYO010000128.1:0-5790 GCA_045600785.1 Christensenellaceae bacterium
CGTTAAAGATTTCTATTCTTTAGATGCTGACGAACAATTAAAAATCGTTAAAAATATCGAAGGACCTTTGCGTGAAGTCGCACACGGATTAGAATTTATGGCACTTTCGTTTTTTATAGCCTTATTTTTATATTCGTATAATACGAAAAAAATACACTATTTAACGAGTGGGCTTATATCCGTCGCATTTTCGTTTATATACGCCGTAAGCGACGAGTATCATCAAACTTTCGTTGACGGGCGTGGGGCGGAGTTTTTCGACGTCGTTTGCGACACGTTGGGTGCAATAGTAGGAACGATAGTCGCTTTTCTAATTCAAATATTCATAATTTTTCTGATTTTCAAAAAAAATCGTAAAAACCGTTTGACAATTTTTGAATAATAAAATATAATAAAATTGTTCAAACAAATGATAATCTTTATGTGGTTTTGAACATAGAGATTATTTTTTTATCTTTCAAGTATTATTTTTCGTTCAAAAGCAAATCAATACACAACAATTTTGAACAAAGGAGAATCGTTTTGTTAACGAGAAAACAGTTTGACGTTTTATCTGAAATGGTATCTAAAAATACCGAACTTACACAAAGGGAATTACAAGATTTATCGGGGCATTCTTTGGGAACTGTCAACAAGGTTTTGAAAGAACTTACCGATCTTAATTATATTTCCGACGGAATAATTTCAAAAAGCGGAATTGAAGCACTTGAACCTTATAGAGTAAAAAGGGCGGTGTTTATTGCTGCGGGATTCGGGTCAAGACTTGTCCCCGTTACGTTAAATACGCCGAAGCCTTTGGTTAGAGTTAAGGGTACTCGAATAATCGATACGTTAATCGATGCGGTTTTAGAAGCGGGCATTGAAGAAATTATTATCGTTAGGGGATATTTATCCGAACAGTTCGACCAACTTTTATATAAGTATCCTATGATAAAGTTTATAGAAAATCCTTTATATAACGAAGCGAACAATATATCTTCTGCGCTTTACGCTAAAAATTTATTGTCTAACGCTTACGTTTTCGAAGCCGATTTATTTTTATCGAATAAAAGAATTATCAAAAAATATTTTTACAATTCGAACTTTTTGGGAATAAAAGTAGATAGAACGGACGACTGGTGTTTTGACGTTAAGGACGGTATAATAACCGAACAAAAAATAGGCGGACAAGACTGTTATCAAGAAGTCGGCATCTCGTATTGGAACGAAGAAGACGGCAAGAAACTTTCAAAAGATATCGTAGAAGTGTATAATATGCCGGGCGGAAAAGAAAGATACTGGGATATGGTTCCTTTCGTATATTTTCCGAAAAATTACTCGGTTGAAATAAGAGAGTGTTTGTCTTCGGATATAGTTGAAATAGATACTTTTGCAGAATTAAAAAAGATAGATAAAACTTACGACGTATAAGGAGAATTACAATGGCAGAAAAACAAAAAGGACTTAAAAAACAATTAAATCCTATGCACGTTTGGGCGATTGCGTTCGGTTGCATTATAGGATGGGGGTCTTTTATTAACCCCGGAAAGAAGTTTTTATTTAATTCAGGTGTTGCTGGTACGGCGATTGCGATGATTTTAGGCGCACTC
The DNA here is from genome assembly GCA_045600785.1 of Christensenellaceae bacterium. GTDB lineage: Bacteria > Bacillota > Clostridia > Christensenellales > Borkfalkiaceae > UBA10281. The sequence continues at coordinate 1,590 of JAZRYO010000128.1, forward strand.
GTAATGATAATCATTGCCTTTTCTTACGCATATATGGTACCTAAATACCCAAAAGCTGGCGGAGAGTTTACGTTCACAAAAGAGTGCTACGGTAAAATTCCCGCATACGTTTGCGGTTGGTTTTTAGTCGCCGCATATCTTACGAACGTTCCTATGAATTCGACTGCGATAGGTTTAATCGTCGACGGTATTTTCGGACCTGTATTAAAATGGGGTTTTCACTATACTTTAGCAGGCTTTGACGTTTGGCTCGGTGAAATTATCGTTGCCGGCGGAATACTTGTTTTATTTGGAATTCTTAATATTTTAGGCGTTAAAAAGGCGGGGTTCGTTCAAACGGTTTTAGCGAGTTTGCTTGCCGTTTCGGTATTCACTTTATTTATTGCGGCACTTTGTTCGCCGTATGCGAAAATCGAGAATATGGCACCGTGGTGGGGCTTTGATAAGGCTTCGGCAATAAATGCGGGTGCGTATGCCGACGAGTTTGCTAATCAATCGGTTATATCGGCGGTCTTGGCAACGTTTGCGATTGCGCCTTGGGCGTTCGTCGGATTTGACACGATACCGCAAGCGGCGGAAGAATTCAAGTTTTCGTATAAAAAAGTAATATTCATAATGATAATAGCAATCGTGTTCGGTTGTTTCGTATATACTTCAAATAACACGATAGCGGCAGCCGCTTTGGATAATTGGCCCGAACTAATCGTTGACGCCGAAGGTACGCCGTGGCTTTTGCTCGTTGCAGCAGAAAAAATGCTTGGACCGTTCGGAAAGGTATTAGTCGGCATTGCCGTTTCTTGCGCCGTTCTTTCGGGAATTATGGGATTCTATCTCGCATCGTCAAGACTTATGTATTCTATGAGTAAAGAAGGTTATCTTCCTAAACTTTTCGGTAAGATAGACGAAAAGCACGGTACGCCTAAAAACGCAATGATATTTTGTATTATTATTTCTTTATCCGGTCCGTTTTTGGGAAGGGAAGCACTCGGTTGGTTTGTCGATATGAGTGCGATAGGTGCGTCTATAGGTTATTTATTTACTTGTCTCGCAACTTTCCACGTATTAAAACGTGATAAAGACGGAACGATGGGACTTAAATTTTTGTCTATAATAGGAATAGTTTTTTCGGTACTTTTTATGGTTTTACAACTAATTCCTATCCCCGGACTTGAAGGCGTTCATTTTTGCTGGCAGTCGTACGTTATGCTTGGCGTTTGGATAATAATAGGAATTGTATTTTATTTTAGACAAAGGAAAATAATGGGTACTGTTTTAATAGAAGACGTTGAATAAAAAAAAGCGGTTGCCGAAAGGCAACCGCAATTTTTTTTATAGTGCGAAAAGTCCGATTTGAACGAATAGTAAAAGTGATAATCCGTAGTAAGTACAAACGGCTATAAGGTCGTTAATCGTCGTAATTAGCGGACCTGACGCAACGGCAGGGTCGATACCTATTTTCTTAAATAGCATAGGAATAAGCGTTCCGTCCAAACTTGCAACGGTCATTGCAACGAGAAGTGAAAACCCGATACACGCCGAAACTTCAAACCCAAACCCCGATTGCATTTCGGGAGAATTTGCCAAGAACGTTAAGTATAAGCCTATAAAAGTAAACGCCAAAGTACCGATTAAAAGTCCGTTTGTAAATCCGACTCTTACTTCCTTAAATATGAATTTGCATTTATCCTTAAAGCCTAAATTTTCGTCGCTTAAAACTCTAATGGTAACGCCTAAAGATTGCGTTCCCGTATTTCCGCTCATATCCAAAATCAAACTTTGGAAAGAGTAGAGAACTAATAGTCCTGCGGGAATAATGTTTTGAAATTTACCGATAAGTGCGGAAACGACAAGACCGAGTCCAAGTAAAGCAAGAAGCCACGGTATTCTTTTTTTCATACTTTGAAGTAATGGTTCGTTTACGTCTTCTTCACTCGTTAAACCTGCGAATTTAGCGTAATCGTCGCCCATTTCGTCATCGACTACTTCGACGATGTCCGAAGACGTTATGACGCCTATAAGTACGTTATCTTTTCGAAGAACGGGTATAGAGTCTTCAGAATAGTCCTTTAAGTCTTCAATACATTGTTCGACCGTTTCACGTGCGTAAACGTACGGATAAGAAGTCGAAATAATATCGTCAAGCGGTGTTCCTTCTCTTGCCCTTATTAGTTTACTGAGTTCGATAGCACCGTAGAAAGTACCGTCGTCGTTTACGGCGTAAAGGGTGGATAGATTATCGTTTTCCCCCGCTTGTTTCACGACTTCCTTCATCGCTTGTTTTATAGTACAATTTTTATCGAAAGATATGAAGTTCGTCGTCATGCGACTACCTATCATATCTTCGTCGTAAGAATCGATAAGTTTAATATCCGCAACCGATTCTTCTTCCATCAACTCGATTATTTCTTTCTTTTTATCGTCTTCGAGTTCTTCCAAGACGTCGATAGCGTCGTCGGCGTCCATTTCTTCGATTATATCCGCCGCTTTTTCGACTTCGAGTTCGGTAATATATTCTTCTACGTCGTCTAAATAAGTGAATATTTCGGATACTTTTTCGATGCCCAAAGTTTTATAAATCTTTATTCTTTCGGCCTTTGTAAGTTTCGGAAGTATTGCTGCAATATCGTTTTCGTGGTAGTTGTTTAATTCATCACGAAGTGTACTCGGAGGTTCGTCTCTTTGTATTATCGATAAAAGTTCTTCTTCAAAGTCTCTTTTTTCGGGAAATAAAGCAACGTTATCGACTTTTTCTTCATTTTTTAATAAATCTTCGTCTTTCATAAGTGAACCTCCTTGTTTTTTCTTTAATTTTAGCATAAAACCTTAATAAATACAAGAAAAAGATATAAAAACCTTTACATTTTGAAAAAATATGTTAAAATAATATTATTATAAATTAGGAGAATAGTATGGAAATTTCTTCTTTCGGAAAACTTGCAGACGGTAGCGAAGTTAAAAGTTATACTTTTTCAAACGACGTTATGACCGCAACCGTATTAAATTACGGTGCAACACTTCAATCCTTGAAATATAAAGGCAAAGACGTCGTACTCGGCTATGACGATTTACCGAGTTATATTAATCATGGTGGAAGACTCGGCGCAACGATAGGTAGATGTGCAAACAGAATATCAGGTGGTAAATTTAAGTTAAACGGTAAAAAATATCACCTTTATAAAGCAAAGGGCGAAAGTTTTTCAAAGCACGGCGGAAAGGTCGGTTTTGACCAAGTTATTTGGAAAGCAACGACTTTTAGAAACGGCGTTGTATTTAAGTATTTTTCTCCCGACAAAGAAGAAGGGTATCCCGGAAATTTGGCTGTCGAAGTCAAATACACGTTAAAAAAGAACGGACTTAAAATAGAATATTCCGCACTCTCGGATAAAGATACGGTTTTGAATTTAACTAATCATACATACTTTAATCTCGTTGGAGGGGAAGACGTTTTGAATCATTTCTTAAAACTCGAATGTGATTATTTTACGCCTGTTAGCAAGAAAAATATTCCGACGGGTAGTATCGTTTCCGTTGACGGAACGCCTTTTGATTTTAGATACGCAAAGGCGATAGGCAAGGATATTTCGAATAGGTGCGAACAATTAAAGTTCGGGGGCGGATACGACCATAACTTCGTCATAAACGGAGAAGGGTTTAGAAAATTTGCCGAACTCAGTTCCGGTCGTGCTGGAATAGTTATGAAGGCTTATACCGATATGGAAGGCGTCCAACTTTATACTGCTAATTCTTTATCTGAAAGAGTAGGTAAAAACGGCGAGATTATGAAGGAAAGGTACGGGGTATGTTTAGAAACGCAAGCGTTTCCCAACGCAATTAACACACAGTCTTTCAAGAGTCCTATCTTAAAGGCAAACGAAAACTTTAAGTCCACGACTGAATTTACTTTTGAAGATTTCTTTAAGGAATAAAATAAAAGACGAGAAAGTTTCTCGTCTTTTATTTTTATAAAACTTATTTGGTGGAGATAATGGGATTCGAACCCACGGCCTTCGCGTTGCGAACGCGACGCTCTACCAACTGAGCCATATCCCCAAATTTTTTGTAAAAATATAATAGCATTTTTTATTGCAAAAAGCAAATAAAAAATGCTATTTTTTAATAACTTTTTTTAGTGCGTCAAACGACTCGTTTGAAATAACGTGTTCGATTTTACACGCATCTTCGCTTGCGGTTTTTTCGCTTA